>JBDLRR010000156.1:0-9834 GCA_039799985.1 Pseudomonadota bacterium
CAAACTTCGGACCTTTTCCTTTTCGCAAATCCAACTCTGGTTTTCGCCTGGAAAAAGACTTGAAATTTGTTTGAAGCGTTGTTTGATTTCATGCATTTCCGGCATGGTCTTGTCGAATTGAAATGACCTCTTCTTAGGGTCGGAGCCTGACCACACCACAACCGCTTTTGCGGATTCACCTTTTCGCCCCGCTCGCCCCATCATCTGAAACATTTCTTCAAGATTGCCAGGGAATCCGACCACCACAATCAATTGAACATTGGGCAGGTCGATTCCCATTCCAAACGCGAGCGTTGCACATATCACCACCGGACGGTCAGATTCTCGAAGATATTCCTCAACTGACCTGCGAAAATCTCGTTGCAGCCCAGCATGGTAAATCACCGCATTGTAACCCTGAGTACGAAGCTCTTGAGCAGCTTTTTGACAGTGCTCCCTTCGGGTGAAATACAAAATTGATTTACGCGACTGGGTGGACTTGACGAGTCCCATGACAGCCAACCATCTTTCATCCTCGGAAAACACTCTTATTGATTCGACCTGAATGTTGTCGCGCAGTGGCTTGTCGATGACTTCAAAAACCGTTTCGGGATCTGGAAAAACCATTTCCTTGATGAGTTCCCGACTGGGTCGCGAAGCAGTGGCCGTGAGCGCAAGGATTTTTTGGGCACTGGAACTTCTGAGAAGTTGTGCAAGCTGGCTGTACTCAGGCCTGAAGGAATGCCCCCAGGTCACCACACAATGCGCTTCATCAACAACCACCATGCCGATTTTCAGCCGACGCAGAAATTTCTGAAATGCGGGCAAACAAAATCGCTCTGGACTCACCATGAGCAGTTTGACCTGCCCCTGGAACACAGCAGTGTAAGACCTTTTGCGCTCGGTTTCGTCTTGATCGGAATAGATGGCCACCGTTTCGATTCCAGCCTCGGTCATCCTTCGACACTGATCACGCATCAGAGCAATTAGAGGGCAAATGACTACGGTCAGTGAATCTTTGAAAACGAGACTCCCCAGCGCGTAGAGAAGCGTTTTTCCTGCGCCTGTGGGCAGCATGGCCAAAATCTGTCTGTGCTGCATCAACGAAACAAAAACGTCTCGCTGTTGCGGCCGCAAAGCGTCCACCCCGAAGTGCTTCGTAGCAAGGCCTTCCAAATGGTTCAGAAGGGCCTCTGAGTCAACCACAAACGCCTCATTATTTAGCAAAGATGATTTAGCGAGACCACCTTAACAGGACAGCCAAGAAGAGCAACTCAGTGCGCCTCGCTTTGCCTGAAAATAACCAGTATGTATATTCCACTTGTATTCAGGAATGGGGGCTCAAATGCCGCTTTGGTTAAGGATTACTCTTCTCAGCGTCGTCGGTTTCTCAGCAGGATTTGCGGGCATCTATTCTGTCATGAACAAAGGAAAAGGCGACACTGCTGCAGCTTCGGACAGCAAGCCCATCAATCTCGATTGGGCAGCACTTCGAGAACTCGATCTCACCTCTGGCAAGATGAGTTCTCAATTGAAAGACGCCGATGGCAAGAAAGTCAAAATTCCGGGATTCATGATTCCATTGGAAGACAATCAAAACAACGTATCGGAATTTCTGCTGGTACCGAGCCCCATGGCTTGCATTCACGTTCCTCCGCCACCAGCCAACCAAATGGTAACGGTCCGGATGGCTGGCGGACGAAAAGCCACGATGACTTTTGGTCCGATTTGGGCACATGGGCGTTTGCGCATCAGTGATGTACAAGGCCCGTATGGAAAATCGTCATACGAGCTCGTCGGCGAATTGACCGAACCCTATCAATAACAATGAGCTCCATTTTGGAGTGAGCACTCTCACGGAGTCCCTGCAAATGCTTTTGTCCAAACTCGTCGGCAGAACTGTCAAAGAAACACCTCGTGATGCTGAACTTGTCAGCCACAAATTTCTTCTCCGCGGTGGCTTTGTTCGCCAATATGCAGCAGGTATTTATGGTTTGCTGCCGCTCGCTCAGCGCAGCATCGCCAAAATTGAAAAAATCTGTCGCGAAGAGATGAACGCCGTTGAAGGTCAAGAAGTGAAAATGCCGTGCCTCGGCACCAAGGAACTTTGGGACGAAAGCGGACGCTACGGCGCAATCGGCAAAGACATGTTCCGCCTGCCGGATCGCCACGATAAACCCATGGTGCTCTGCATGACCCATGAAGAACCTGTGGTGTTTTTTGCCCGAACCGAACTCACCAGCTATCGGCAATTGCCCGCCATGTTGTACCAGGTTCAAACCAAATTTCGCGATGAACCCAGACCACGCGGTGGACTTGTTCGCTTGCGCGAATTCACCATGAAAGACGCTTATAGTTTCCATACGAGCGAAGAGGATCTGCAAAAGTACTACTGGCGCGTGCATGAAGCATATATGCGATTTTTCAAACGTACCGGCTGCCGCAATTTCGTGAGCGTTTTGTCAGACAATGGCATGTTTGGTGGCAAATACTCGCATGAGTTTATGATGCTGGTTCCCTCGGGCGAAGACACCCTTATCACGTGTACACATTGCGATTACAAAGCGAACCAAGAAATCGCAACCAGTCCATACACTTCGAGCCAAGCGGCACATCTGCAACTTGAGACAGTGCCCACTCCAGGTATCAAGACGATTCAGGACCTCGCGAAATTCCTAAAGATTGATTCACAGCAGACTGGCAAGGCTGTCATGTATCAGACCAAAGATCAGGAACTTGTTGTCGCTTTCGTGCGCGGCGATCTCGACGTGGTGGAGCAGAAACTCAAAGGTGTCCTGCAGAAAGATATTGTTCCTGCAAAAGATGCCGTCATTGAGGCTGGAGGTGCAGTTGCAGGTTCAACGGGCCCTATTGGACTCAATCTTTCGAAATGCTGGGTCGTTATTGACAAAACGATTTTCGAGACGAGCAATCTTGCTGTTGGCGCAAACAAAGCCGACCACCATTTGGTCAACTTCAATCTTGAAAGAGACTTTCTCGCGAATTTGAACGAATGGCAGAAGCAGCGCGTGAAGTCGGGAGACATCGCAGCGGCTCGCGCAGGCGACCCTTGCCCACATTGCCAACATGCACTTCAGGAAACACGTGGAATCGAAATCGGCAACATTTTCCATTTGGGTACCCGATACTCGCAATCCATGAAATGCACGTACCTGGATCAAGCTGGAATTTCTCAAAATCACGTCATGGGATGCTATGGAATCGGCATCACGCGTCTTCTTCCTGCGATCATGGAAGAAAGCCATGACGAGCGCGGACCTGTGTTCCCGATCACCGTCGCTCCTTTTGATGTCCATATTTGCGTGCTGAACAAAAAAGAAGGCGGCGCAGAGCTCAAAGCAATGGAAACTTATGAGGCACTTAAAGCCGCAGGGATTGAAGTATTGCTTGATGACCGGGATGAAAAACCAGGCTCACAGTTTGCGGACGCCGATCTCCTGGGCATCCCTCTCAGGGTGATTTTCTCTCCGCGAAACCTGGGAGAAGGGAAGGTCGAATTCAAATACCGCGACAACCGCACTCCAGCTCAGATGGTTCCTGTGACAGAGATTACGACATTCCTGAAGAACGCAGTGGCGCAAGAGTACGCCCGATATCGCGCTGATTAAAGCGCGACACCGAGCGTGACGCCAAGGTCAAATCGGACTGACTTGTTGATGTCGTTCAGCTGATCGATTGCAGCAGAAACCCCGGCTTTGCCTTTGGCCTCACTGACCAAATATTTTTCTTCAAATTTTGGCTGTGGGAAGTTGACTCCCGCACCGCCATAAACGGACCAGGTGAAACCAAAAGTACTCAGAAAGCGATATCCGACATGGACAGATGGTGCCATGATGGTGAATGTTTTCTCGGATTCGGTGTTTGCAGCACTGATTGAGGCTACAACTTGGCCCAAATAGAGTTTTCCACCCAGAAAAACACCCGAAAGATTTTGCTGCGGATAAAGCCTGATCTTAGGAGCAATCAACATACTCTTGGTCGAGCCTGTTACACCTGAATCTTCTTTGACAGATTTCTCCGAATACAGAAGATCAGCGCCAAAATTCATCGATTCGGAACCGCGTGATTCGAATTCAAGGCCAAAGCCTTTGTTGGCAAGTTGGGCAGCATTGATTTCAATGACGTAGCTGGTTTCTGATTGACCGGGTGTGTAACGCTTTCCATAGGTGGGCTGCTCGCCCATCGGAGGAGTGTATTCAGACGATGACTGTGCTTTTGCAAAAGAAGAAACAAAGGCAACAGGCAACAAACAGCTAATCAAAAACGTCTTACGGACCTGAGTCACAAAAACCTCCTGCTTGAACTCAACCATTTTTAAGCGATGCACAAGTGTCGATAAATTTTGCGGCATAAGCCGGAACTTCTGAAGCATACATGATTCTGACGTGACCCCGATTTTCATCAACATGTGTAAACAGTGCCGATGGAATTTCAGTCATCAAAGACAATGCGCGTTCCAAGGGCACCCGCTTGTCACGTGCTCCGTGAAACCAAAGGACAGGGGTTTTGACGTTTTTCAGAACACGTCGTGCAGCAAACGTTTCTTTGACGAAATTGGCCAATTGGATCTCTCGATCGATGCCGATTCTCAGCCTGAGGGGGAACATCTTGAATTGTCGCTTCGCACTCGGCGGTATCACTCCTGACAATCCATAAAATGGCAAAAGTGACAGGTAATCTTTGAGCCACGCAACTGGATTCAAAACCGTCCAGCGTTCGCGCCTGAAAGTTCCATCATGGCAAGTGTTGACCGTCGGACTCACTGCGATCACACCCGATACGATCTTGGCACAATCAGCACGAGAAGCCGCCAACAAACCATATGAAGCGCCGGCCGCATGCCCCATCAAGAAGCAAGCAGGCCCCCTGCGATTGTTGGACAATTGCTGCGAACCATCTTCGCCGTAAAGCTTCTGCAGAACCAAAGGAATCGATCGCGAGGCCGTCTGCATGTCGAGTGCAGAACCGCCATTCACACCATGACCATCCCAATCGACCGACAAAACATGCAATCCGCGACGATTCAGAGCTTCAATCCAATGCCAGTAGGGATAGGTCGAATCAAATCCAAGAGCATGGCACAGGATCACCAGGACGGGTTCCCCCTGTCTGCTCTCTTTGGGAGAGGCCAAAACCGCCGAGCCAATCCCATTGGCCAAAGGAACCGCAAAATACTGAAAATCTGCAACCCTTCGACAAATTTCGGGGACTTTGCGATGCGAAGACTTGGCGAAGCTCGCTTCAGGCATAGTCATAAGTCGTTCAGCGAGCCAACTGGACACGTCCTGCATAAAGGAGTTCCCTCTCCCAGAATAAAAAAGGATTGAGTTCTTTGAATCCTGATTATAGCTTGCCGTGCCCGTTGGACAAGCCAACGCCCCGATGGCGTGTCATTTTATATGAGGAGCCCGTTGTCATGACAGAATTCACGCTCGCCACGACGATGAAAGAAGTCGAAACCACATTCCCGTTCGCGCGCGCCATGCTCCATGCCAAATTTCACGTCGGCGGTTGTGCTTCCTGTGGTTTTGAACCTGCAGAAACAATTTCTGAGGTCGCACAAAAACACAGCAAAAATGGAGACGCCATGCTGGAAGCTCTCAACGAGGGCATCCGAGACATGTTCGATGCCCAAATCGATGTGCAAAATGCATCCACAATGCTCAAATCAATCGACGACGTTTTGGTTGTCGACGTGCGTGAAGCTTGGGAATTTGAGATTTGCAGGCTTAGCGAAAAAGCTATTTTACTGAACGAAAAAACGATGCCACTGGTTTTTGAAAAAGGCCAATCGGCGAAACACGTGATCGTATACTGCCACCACGGCGTTAGAAGCCTCAATGCTGCTTTTTACCTGCGGCAAAATGGCTTGCCCCAGGCTGTTTCACTCAAGGGCGGAATCGACAAATTTGCGCAGTCAGTTGACCCAACCATCCCTCGCTACTGAGACACTCTTGCGCGCAACTTTTTGTAGACGGTTCTGCTGACACTGGAACATTTGCCACTTTCGGTCCATCATGATTGGAATCACCACCATGACAGATTGCACGGAGGCATGTTTTCATGGCAGCGAGTCAGCACAATGGAGCTTTGGTCTTTCCGGCCGGTCGTACACGTCTAGATGAAGTTGAGCGCAAAACCCGGATCAGCCAACTCGCCGAACTTGGATTCTCTCTCACGGCGCTTCAGCCTGAGTCTCCGGAAGATCACGACCTGACTGCTGGAAAGCCACTCGAGCGGGCCCTTCTGCTGTCACAAGCATTGACTCAACGCAAATATTCTTACGTCTGGGCTGTCAGGGGAGGATTTGGAACAACCGAGCTGCCACGCTTTCTCGAATCAGCACTTCCACCGGTTTTGCCGCCAAAACTGTTCATCGGCTTTTCAGACAATTCTTTCTTGGGAAATTACCTGGCTGCTCGTCATCCGAACCTAACCTATGTTCATGCCAATCACGCGTTCGATCCGGCGCTGCTAGAGGCTGGAAATCAAGACAGCGAAATATTGTTTGAACTGATCCGTGGAAAAACTCCAACGGCGCAAAGTTTTACAGGCGCTGTTGCAAATACAAACATGATCGGAAAACGAGAGGTCAAGGGTGCTTGTATTCCATTCAACTTGAGCCTCGCTGAAAGCTTTTCAGCTCTCAAACATCTCAACCTTCCGGCTCATTCTGTCCTTTTCATTGAAGACATCAACGAAGAATTGTTTCGGGTCGTGCGCAAGTTCGATTCTTTGTGCAACTCGGGAATGATTGACCAGTGCTCTGCAATCGTGGTGGGTGGATTCACCGATTGTCCAAAGGCCGATGGTACCATGGCTACAGAACTGGAAATAGGAGAATTGTTTGCCCGGAAAGTTGGAATACCCGTAGTGGTGGCTCCTGTTTTTGGTCACGCAAAAGCCCGCTTGCCGCTCATGGCACATTCGCTCACCCACATTGTGATCGACGGCAAAACAGCCAAAGTTACTTGCTCCTATGAACGATGCGACAGGCCAGGTTTGGCAACCAAATTCCCTCCGCAACTCTATCTGCCGAATTCAATCCTGGGGCAAGAACACAAACCCAGGTTGCATTTTACTGGCGTGGGTGGAACGGGAATGGCCAGTGTCGCAGGACTTTTTGTCTCTGACCGCTTTTCGATTTCGGGAAGCGACAATCCGATTTACCCGCCAATGGACGAAGTGATCCGCCAAATCGGACTGACTCCCGTTGTCGGCTATCACTCGGACACACTCGCAACTGTCAAGCCCGACGCCGTAGTACTCGCAAACGTCATCACTCGACGCAATGCAGAACTCAAACCAAACCTCGAAATGGAATCACTCTTGGCGTCCGATCTCCCCACCATGAGTTTTCCATCCGCTCTGCGACGATATTTCTTGCACGATTGCATCAATATCGTGGTCAGCGGCACACACGGCAAGACCTCTACAACAAGCCTCATTGCCCAAATGTTGCAAGACCTGGGCAAAGAACCATCGCTTTTTGTTGGTGGCGCGCCAGCAAACTTTCAACATGGATACAAACTAGGAACCAAAAAAATCTTCGTTCTGGAAGGTGATGAATATGATTCCGCGTTGTTCGACAAGGGACCAAAATTCCTTCATTACGAACCAAAAATCGCACTGATAAACAACATCGAATTCGACCATGCCGACATTTATTCCTCTGTTGAGGCGATCGAAGAGGAATTCTACCGACTCGCATGCCTCACCCGCGACCGTGGAGGAATCGTTGTCGCGAATGCGGACGATGCCAGAGTCACCCGCGTGGTTGAACGTTCCAAAGCGCCGACAATCTGGTTCGGCAAAAAGAGCAAACAATGGACTTATCAGGGTTCAAAAACACTCACGGACGGCACAGAGGTCTCTTGCAAGGCTCCGGGTGGAGAATCAGTTGTTCTAAAAATACGACTTTTTGGCGAACACAATTCAATGAACGCAACCGCTGCGATGGCTGTATTGCAGGCTCTCAATATCCTCGAAAATGGCATCCACGCAACGCCGTCAATTGTTGATTCGGATCGTCCGGAACAAGCCCAACTCAAACGCTGGGCCAGTTCCGCAGGTTCGTTCTTGGGAGTCAAACGAAGATTCGAACTCATCGGACAAACCAAAGACATCGCCGTCTTTGATGATTTTGCGCATCATCCGACCGCTATCGCCACCACTTTGGATGCATTTCGATCTTATGTAACTTCGAGCCAACGAAAAGGGCGACTGATTGCCTGCTTTGACCCAAGAAATGCAACGATGCGCCGAAGCGTTTTGCAGGCTCAATTGGCCCAAAGCTTTTCTTCTGCAGACATGGTCATGCTTGGTAAAGTTCCTGTCGATTTGCGATTAAAAGACGGCGAAGCACTCGACGGACCAGGAGTGGCGTCCAGCATTGGCTCAAAAGCGACTTACTTCAGTGACAACGAAGTTTTGCTCAATAAATTGGTCGAAATATCACGCCCTGGTGATACCATAGTCTTCATGTCGAGCGGTGCCTTTGATGGACTCCCTCGCAAACTCTATTCTGCCCTGGAGAACTCATGAACGGCATCAGCAGGCGACCAAAGGTTTTGTCAAAAAAAACCGCTCTAGTTTGCCTTTCAATGAGCTGCATTACGCTGATTCCAGCATGCAAAAGCACCGACCGCGATGGAGATAAATCAGTTGAGTCCAGCAGCTTCGGGCTCAGGACGAAAGAATCAACAAGCCAAAAGTCGAATGCCGATTGGGATCGGCAAATTGAACAACTCGCCAAGGGTCCTCTGTCTGAGTCTGAGGCTGATCTCGCGTTCCTGATTTCAGAAAATTACATCAACCAGAAGCAGCTTGAACCAGCCACGAGACTGATGAGATCTGTCTTCAATTCGCAACCTAGTCTGGTCTCGGGAATCGAGCTGGTCCGATTGGTCACTCTTGGCGGAGATCTCTCCGAGGGAGAGCAAATCGCCAGGAAACTTCAACTTTTGTATAGCAAAAGCCCGGAACCTGCTCTGGCTCGAGCCTACATCGCGCAGCTGAAAGGTAACCGCGACGAGGCACTGGATATTCTGGATGCCACATATAAAAAGAATGCAAAAAATGAGGAGGTGTCTGCAAGATATATAAACCTTCTCATTGAGTCAGGTAAGAAACAAAAAGCCAAAGAGATTCTTCTCCAATCCATCAGTGCACTGCCACAGTCTCCATATTTTCTGCTCCGACTGGCAAGACTACGGACAGAAGAGAAAAACTATAAAGAAGCGAAGAACCTTCTCGACAAACTTCTACGGATTTCTCCAGACAACATCGAAGGTTGGACCCTTGCGGGCTTCATAGCGACACAAGAGAACAATGAAGCCGCTGCTGAACGCTATTTTCGGGAAGCATACGAAAAGCAACCCGAAAACGACACTCTTGCAAGATATTACGTCACGCAATTGTTGAAGCAGAACAAAATGCAAGAAGCCCGCAGGCTTTTACTCAGACTCGAAGCCAGTACCGATGGTGACGAGCAAATGGATCCAGATCTTGTGTTTCAGCTGGGATACGTGCTTTTTCAACTGGACGACTTTGCTGAAGCCAAAAAAAGATTCGTCAGCCTTGTGGACAAGGCCAATGATAAAGACAGGATGTATTTTTACGCCGCACAGTGTGAAGAAAGGCTTAAAAATAATTCTGAAGCTTTGATTCTTTATCAAAAAATTGGTGACTCAAGCGAAGTTTCGCGCCCTGCCCGGCAAAGAACAATTCAAATCAAGATCGAAGAAGGCAAATTCGACGAGGCCAGTGTTTTGCTCAGTGAATTCGCCTTGGTCACTTCAAAGAAACCCAGCGAGGATGAATACAAGTTTCTCG
>JBDLRR010000157.1:0-7166 GCA_039799985.1 Pseudomonadota bacterium
GGTTGTTTCGGTTCCGTTTCATATCAACGAGGGAGATATCCTTCGCATTGATACGCGCGACAATACCTACGCTGACCGCGTGAGTGTTCGAGGAAAGTAACGAAAACGATGACCGCCGGCCCGTTGTGGTTCCCGTGCGGTCGAATGCCATTCCACCGACCAACGATCAAGGAGAGATGTGTTCATGATTGACCTTGGCAAAGTTGAAAAACTGATGTCATTGATGGCTCAATATGGTGTCGACGTGGTTCAGGCTGAAACCGGCCCTGAAAAGATTGCCCTGGCCAAAAGTGCAAATGCATTGGCGGCAATGGCCGCTTTGAATCCGGGTTCGCAATTCTCTGAAACTTCCGGTGGCCAGCGTGTTGCCTCAGCTCCTTTGAGTGCGAGCTTGTCGGCTGGATCTCCTGCATCACCGGTGACGGCACCTGCAGCGGCTCCCGCAGCGGTTCCGGCAGCGCCAGCTGCTGCAGCTCCGGCACAGCCCAAAGCCATTCCTGAGGGGACGACCATTTGCAGCCCCTTTGTCGGAACATTTTATCGTTCACCTTCACCTGATTCGCCTGTTTTCGTGGAAATCGGCACACGGGTGAAGAAGGGGCAGGCACTGTGCATTGTCGAAGCGATGAAGTTGATGAACGAAATCGAGGCTGAAGTCGACGGAGAAGTCGTTGGCATTCTGGTGGAAAACGCCAAGCCAGTGGAGTTCGGAACACCACTGTTCATTATCAAATCCTGATCGTCACGGACTGACACGGGGGAGTTGTGAAAAAGATTCTGATTGCCAACCGAGGCGAAATTGCAGTGCGCATCATTCGTGCGTGTCGCGAGCTCGGCTTGAAGACCGTCGCAGTTTATTCGCAAGCAGACAAACACAGCCTGCACGCCAAATTGGCTGACGAAGCTATTTGTATCGGGCCTGCGGAAAGCAAGAAAAGCTATCTCAACATTCCCGCGATCATGGCTGCAGCCGAAGTGAGTGGCGCAGATGCAATTCACCCAGGTTATGGATTTTTGTCCGAAAACGCTGCTTTTGCCGATGTCTGCCGGAAGTGTGAAATCGTTTTCATTGGACCAACTCCCGAACAAATGCGTGATTTGGGCGAAAAGGTTGCTGCTCGCGCCGTGGCACGTCGTGCTGGACTCCCGTTTCTGCCAGGCTCGAATGGAGCCTTGCCTGATCAGGAAACAGCACGCAGAACCGCGCGTGAGATCGGTTACCCCGTGATACTCAAAGCCAGCGGTGGCGGCGGTGGTCGCGGCATGAAGATTGTCTACAATGACGCCGAACTTGAGAAAGCCTATCTGAATTGTCGAACCGAAGCCGCAGCGGCATTTGGCAACTCGGAAGTTTATCTCGAAAAATATCTTGAAAACCCTCGTCACGTTGAAATTCAGGTTCTGGCCGATAAATTCGGCAACATGATTCACCTGGGTGAGCGCGATTGCAGCGTGCAACGCAGACACCAAAAGGTGATCGAAGAAGCTCCCTGCCCACACATCACACCCGAGCTGCGCGACAAGGTTGGCGGATACGCCCTCTCATTGGCGCGTGAAGTTGGTTACCACGGTGCGGGAACGGTCGAGTTTCTGATGGACGACGACAAAAACGTTTACTTCATGGAAATGAACACGCGTATCCAGGTCGAACATCCGGTCACGGAACAAATCACAGGCATCGACCTGTTGCAGTGGCAAATCAAGGTTGCGTTGGGCGAAAAACTGCCTTTCCGGCAGGAAGATATCGAGATTCATGGCCATGCCATCGAGTGTCGTATCAATGCCGAAGACCCCAAAACTTTTGCACCTTGGCCTGGTCTCATCACCAACTACAGCGTTCCCGGTGGATTCGGCGTGCGCGTCGACGGTTTTGCCTACCATGGTTACACCGTGGTTCCGCATTACGACTCACTGATCGCCAAACTGATTGTGTACGCGGATACGCGCGAGCAGGCATTGGCCAAAATGGAATCCGCGCTGCGCGAGTACATTATCGACGGAATTCGAACCAACATTCCATTCCATCTCGATGTTTTGGCTCATCCCGAATTCCGCAACAGCCGCCATTCAACTCGGTTTCTCGAGCGCGCAGGTTTCGTAAAGACCAAAGGATCGTGACGTCGCAGTTCACTTTCACTGCGATTCAACGTCACGAATCTTATTTTTTCGATTGATTCAGAAAAACGTCACGCTTCCATTGAAAAGGTCATTTTCAACCGATTCAGGAACCACGCTCGTGGCAGTTTTCACTTTGCCATTTGGAGAGCGGAGTTCGATTTTGTTCGCTTTGTGAACATCCAGTGATCCGTCACAAATCAGCACATCTGATTCAACAGCATTGTCGAGAAGCGACACATCGCTCGAAGCACATTTCGTCTTGAGGTGAAGATTCGGGAAGTCTTCCGCGCGCATCACATAAAAGGCTTCCGCAGAGTCCTGCTTTTCAAAAAAGTGTATTTCTGAACCGGATTTTGGGCTCACTTCTTTGCCGCCGCTCATGAACCGCAGCAGAAGTTTTTTTGGCGGTGCTTCCGGAAGTTGGGAGGTCAAGTTTTGCACCGGTACAGGCGTCACAACGATCGTCTCGCCGACTTTCATTTTTACAACCCGAGGAGTCCTGGCACCACATGATTGTGGCACAACAATAGCAACTGCGGCCGCTATTCCCAAGGCACCAAGCGATAACGCAATTTGGATTCGTTTCATTGTGAACCTCTCATTTCGAACATCGACAATCGGCTGAAGTTGTTGGTTGTTCCATCTGAACTGACCTTGATTTCGATCGTGTCGATATCGCCGCTGCAGTCCTTTGTAGACAGGCCAAACAAGGTGGCCGAGTTTTTGAATTGTTGCGTGTAGTCGACGTATGCTCCCTTGGTTTTGCCTTCCTTGTAGCAGACAATCTCCATCTTGAGTCCGCGCAGGTCTTCTGTGTTTTTGGATGCTGCACTCCAACCTGCTGCAACTGCCCTGACGGGTTTGCCGACGACAAATCCCTTCAGCTTCTTGAAGTCGATCACCTTGACCTGGTCGGGAGCGTAAAGTGTCAGGCCCGTGAAGTCGTTGTACATGTAGGCGTCACCATTGATGTCTGCGACTTTCGTGACACTGATTCCTTTTGCGAGATCGTTCTTGTCGTTCACATTGAACAGGAAGACCTGGGATGTACCACCGCGCATGATGCCCACAACCCGACCGTCGCCCACAGCGCTCATCGGGCCTATGCTTCCAACGTTGTCGGGATTCAAACTGGCGCATTGATTTGCTGACTGGGCGCAGTCGGTTCCGTTTGCTGTGACGCATTCTTGCTTTGCAACAGTGATGTTGCCACCCATGGCACCAAAAATCACGTTGTTCACCGGATCGTGCGCGAATGTGTATGCGCTTTGGGCGGTCACCACATTTCCATTCAAATCGCCAGAAAGTGCATAAGCAATATTGCCTTTGGTTTGCATGGTGTAGTTGCAGACCTTGCGCCCTGCGATGTTGGCATTGGGAAGATTAGATGCTTGAAGTTCAGTCATCTTCTCGACGTTGACTCCCCACATGCCACCGCCGTTGGCACCGAGGTAAAATGCTTTTCGGGTTTGATCCATGAAAGAGCCGTAGGCTGCCACCGTTCCCACTGCTGCAAACTCGCCGAATCCGCTATTCAATGCACCAAAGTTCACTTCTTCCTTCTTTGCCAAATTGATTCCGGTGGGTTGGCTTTTGTCGATAGGAATGCGCACGAATTTTTTGGTGTTGCTTGTCGTGCCATAAGCCAAGCCGATGTAAGGTTGGCTGCCAATCTTGAAAGAAGTGACAGACAAACGGCTGCCTGAGAGTTGATCAGTTGGGCGATAAATCGGAATGGCCTTGCCAGGATTCTTGTCGCTTGCAAGCCACACACCACCGTCGCCACCCGAGCGATTGGTGCGCCCAATCAAGAGTCCAATTTCAGAAACGTAGGTGCGGTGACCACTGTTGGCAGATTTGTTGCCGTTTTCATCGACCATGGTCCAGGTTGTTTGAGGCCAACCAGCGGCCTGATCGAGCTTGATTCGTGTGACCATGTCAGACGTCACGATCCATGCTTCGGCATCAGATGCTGCACTTTGAAATGGAGTGTCGCCACCAAAAGAAATTCCCAGGCCTTCAACAGCCGGGAACGCTTTTGCATTGCGTTCAACTGGAAGTCCTTTCACGTCACCCAGGCCCTCGCCTGGAACATTCGTCTTTTTTTTGCTCGAAGGAGTTCTGCTGCTTCCTGTGAAACCTGACTCAGAGCAGCTCACGGGGCCCAGAAAAGCCAACAAAAGCGAAGTCAGGACAAAAGGTGGTCTCCCGGAGGACATCGGATACGGAAACCTTTTCATGCTCAAACTCCCCCAAAAGAGCGACGTCACTGTCACCAGCGATCACTGATTCAGCTCAATATGAGGCCGTATCGGAGAATTTCAGGAAAATTTTTAAATTGCCAGAATCACAACGGTGGCAGTGGCAAAATTGCCGTCATGTGCGAGAGATACGTCGCACTGGCTTGAGCCTCCCAGCTGTTCTAGCAAGTTCTCGGCCGCGGCGGAAAGCATGAGCAGCGGGCGCCCATTGTCGGCATTTTCAACCCAAACGTCCTGCGTGCCCATGCCTTGGGCGTACAAACCTGTTCCGAGTGCCTTGAAAAAGGCTTCTTTTGCTGCAAAGCGCGCGGCAAAAGACGATGCAGGCCGGGCTTTGGAGCGGCAGTAGGCAATTTCGTTGGGGTGAAAGACTTTCCTGACAAAGCTCTCTTTTTCGATGGACTTCTCCATCCGGTCGACTGCGACGAGGTCGGTTCCAACTCTGACTATCAAGCGTGGGATCTCCTGTGTCGATACTCTTCTTTAGCGTGCGAGTTTTGCGAATCGGGTCCCGCGTTTCATGCCAGACTTTCCTGAAAGATAGTAGTTGGCACACAAGCATCCCGCAGGTTGGCTCGAACAAAAGGGCCCTGCGGTTTGTTCCTCAAAATCACGCAGCAGGAGTGTTTGGCCGTGTTCAGCAAGGTCATTCGCGCCACGGTGAATCATCTGGGCGAGAAACCGGACAAAATCAAAATCATCATCCAGATTCTTCACCCGAGAGAAGGTTTTAACCCCTTTGTTTTTTGCGAACTCCCCGTATTCGAGGTCGATTTCAACCAGGGTTTCGATGTGATCCGAGACAAATGCAACAGGCCAGACAAGCATATGTTCGACGCCATTCGAGCACAGCCGTTCAATCGAGTCTTCGGTGGTGGGACTCATCCATTTCACGGGTCCCACGGCACTTTGCCAACACAATGTCCAGTCGCGCCCTTCGAGCAATCCGAGTCTGCGTGTGACTTCTTGCGCAGTCCGGCGAATCTGCAGCGGGTAGGGATCTCCTGCAGCAACGTAACTGAGCGGCAAGTTGTGGGCACTGATAAGCAAGTGCCGACGACCCGGCGCAAGTTCGTTCCAGCTTTTGCCAACGCGTGCCGTCCACAGATCCACAAACGCCGGATCGTCGCCGTACGATGCAAAAGAGCGGACCTTGAGAGTGTGGAACGCTGCGTTGGATTCCCTCTCGAATGCAAGTTCGCGCAGGCTTGTGCCTGTGGTTGCGCGCGCGCAGTGTGGATATTGTGAAAGAAGCCAAAGTTCATCGATGCGTTCGTCGACACATTGTTGAAGCAAAGTGCGGGCTCTGGGTTCGCTGTAACGCATCAGCGGTGACACGCCGGCAAGAGAGTAAGAAGTTTTTTCTGGGCCAGTTGATGTGTTCAGAAATTGAGGAGAGACCGAATTGAGTTCGGCAGTCAGCGACGTGGCAACCGCGCGTGTGATGCGCAACTGCGGCGAACCACCACCCATGAGCATGTATCTTTTTTTGACTTCCTCAAGTCGCTTGCCAATGATTTTGTTGGCCACAAACCCCTGAAGGAGTGTGCCCAATGGGATGTCGAGCAGGTCGGGGTCGTTGAAGAGCGCCCTCAAAAACGGCTCAACGTCGTCCTGCGTGTTGGGTCCACCCATGTTGTAAAGTGCAATCCAAACTCGTTTTGTGGTTGATGTCATGCTGTTGGTTCCCCGAGAGATTGGGAGAGTGACCTGGTCCTGTACAATTGTGCCTATGGCACATCCTGACACAATGACAAGTCTTTGTTGGCAGGACAAGTCGAAACGATGGTTGCCCTCGAAGACCCAGGGCGCGTATAGTCAGGGCGTCAGGTGGTGTTACCTTGAAATCACGTGCAACGGAGTTGTCCATGCCAAAAATAGAAGAGCTTTCGGAACTGCTTGAGGGCAATACTTCAAAACATCTTTTCCAACAGCGACTGCTTGTTCTGAGCGAACCAATCAATGCCGCTGTGGCCAAACGCACCATCGAATCGTTGTTGGCCCTGGAAGCTGCCGATGCCCAGAAAGACATCTGGATGTTCATCAACAGTCCAGGCGGCGAAGTGAATTCGGGATTCGCAATCTACGACACCATGCGCTTTGTGCGTCCGAACGTGAAATGTGTGGTCTCGGGCCTGTGCGCATCCATTGCAACGGTGATTCTGCTGGGCGCCGACAAGGCACACCGTTATTCCATGCCCAACAGTCGCATCCTGATTCACCAGCCACTCATCGGCGGAACGGTGCAAGGTCAGGCAACCGACATCGACATCACCGCGCGTGAAATTCTCAAAACACGAGAAAAGCTTGTTGAACTGTACAACAAGGAAACCGGCCAGTCGCTGGACCGTCTGCGCAAAGACATTGAGCGCGACTATTGGATGAGTGCACAGGAAGCCATGGAATATGGGCTGATTTCGCGGGTCATCAATGGCTGGGGTGAAGTTCGCTGACAAGCCCTTTACGGTTTGCAATTTCCCACTGAGATCGTGAGGTTTCGGTGGGATTTTTTATTTCTCATGGCAAATGCCCGTGATGGGTTGTGACTATTGCTTGAGGGGTCTATGCTCCGGTGTTGCTTTCAAGCCACAAGGAGGCCCCCGTGAAGAATGTTTTCGCAACGCTGGTCATTGGAATGTCTGTTTCAGCTCCTGCATTCGCGATTGATTTGGACGGAGCCAAAGGCTTCGAGCCCGAAAAATTTCTGGGTACCTGGTATCAAATCGAAAGCACAAATCCCATTTTTCAGCGCAACTGCAAGTGTGCCAAGGCCGAGTATTCGGCAAT
>JBDLRR010000158.1:0-4682 GCA_039799985.1 Pseudomonadota bacterium
ACGCACTTGATGTTCTTATATTTTCCTGGGCATCCACCCAAAACGTATTTCCCGCAAATGCACTTCGAATCGAGCCCCAGTGTTTGCTCTTCGCTGGTGATCTCTGTCGCAATTTGTTGAGTGTCATCACCTGAAACCTGCTCCACCGGTGCTGGCGGGGTCGCATCGACGTTTGCGTTTCTGCCTCCGCAGGCAATTGCGACAACAGACAAAGCGAAAACCAACCCGACACCTTTTAAAAGCTTCATGGAGACGCTCCTCTGAAATGATTCCTGCGGGAATTCCCGACTGTCACGGGGCGAATATTTACTGTTCATCATCGGAGAGTCTTCAAAGTTCTTAAGCCGAGAAAAATTCATTAAATGTTACGTGCCGTTCCACGCACCGCAAACAGCGCCTGGGTGAGCATTTTAAAGATCTTGGGATGTGACTCCTGTGGAACCAGGATTTCAAGATCCTGACGACTGAACGATGTTCTCGCGACCATCACAAAATCCTTGTACCAAGACCTTTTAAGCAAAAATTCTTCGCTGATGAAAAATATTGCGTTGACTGCGTTTTCCCGAACGTCCACAGGCATCGACTCACTTCCGATTAGTTCAATGAGTTCTCGCTCGTACTCGTCGTAATTCTCAAAATGAAACGGATACAGGTTGCGGGTGAACCAATCGACTTTGCCCAAATCCCCGACCGTCACGGCCGAGCGCATGATCTGGCATATTTTGTCGTGCTGCTTGAACCTGCAAAGACGGCCGAAAACCTTTTTAGCTGGTTTTTCATAAATGGGAGCACATTCACCTTCCAAAAGACCCATCATGTAGTCGATGGCGTTGGGATAGTGGTCCATAAAATAACTGTATCCAAGAAAGTCGAGATAATCGGTCGCAATGTTCGAAAAGTCGCGTCTTCCACCCGCAATGATGTGTGATTCGAGTTCCAGCCAGAGGAAGAAGCGCGGAAGTTCGTGGGTGTCGTTGTGAACGATCCACTTGCCCACGGCAGCAAGGCACTCGCAATAGTCGACTGTGCGCAGATAAAGACTCGCAAAGCGGTTCGTGCGGTGGTCGAGCTCCAGAAGTTCGGTCACTTTCGCTTTCCATTCAGGAACAAATGAATCCGCGACCAGCGCGAACGTCTCTGCGAAATGGATGATCTTCTGTTTGGCTTCCAGGTGAACGTTCTGTTCCCGGTGATTCAACTGCCGGAGAATTTCTCCCATTTCTTCCCTTGAGGGCGGAACCTCTTCTACAGGCTCTTCTTGAGGCTTTCTCATGGATTCTGCTGGTTTTCTTTTTCCATCAAAAAGCTGTATGACTTTGCCCATTCCCTGGCTCTCCCGAGAGATTTTTTTATGGCATCGATTTTCTGTTTTTTGAGTATCTTCCAAACGAATAAACAAGCTCAGCAACCTCTTGCGGATCATATTTTCCAGTGTGTTCGTCGAACGGCACTTCAACCCGTAAATTCGCAGAGTACTTCGCAAAGATTTTTGCGAGCTCTGTGGGTTTGCCTATGAACACAGGGTTGAGCCCAAGCTTTTTCGCATCTGCAATAAACTGCGAATAGGTGGCATCGAGAATAAATTCGTTGCTCGTTCCTGAATTGAAGGCAATAAAAAAGTGCGTTGGTGAGCGTTGAATCTTCTGGGTGCCTGAGGTGACGTAAGCCACGCCCGAAGTTTCTTGCAGGGCTGAGCGAACACCATCCTGTTTCATGAGGCCAAGCCAACCGGCGCTCACGTCCAAACAAAGGCTGTCGAAGGAAAAGAGCTTATCTGCGGGTGAGCTTTCGGCTTTCAGTTTTGAATCGACGTATCTTTGCACCGAATCCTGCGTGACGCTGGTAGCTTGGGCAGAAACTGATTCGACGTTGCTTGAAGTCGTTTCAGGTTTGGCCTTGCAGCCCCACAATGAACCCACAAAAAACAGGGTGGCAAAGAAACGCATCGGCATCAGCCTTTCAATTGAAAATCTGCCCCTGGTTATCGAATTTTTGTTGGTTTTACTTGAGACAATTGAAGGCAAGACAGTTTTCTTGGCTGAATTTATTCCAGGAAATTGGGATTTTCGCTGAAATTCAAGAGATTCGTGACCCGGGTGGCTACAAATTCTCAAACAGCCGTGCTGATTGAAAATGCCGTGCACGCGCCGTTTTGCTTTTGATTCTTGACCTCCCCCAGAGCCCATTCCAGGCCCACCCGTCCACCACGACGCTCCACGTCTGCCCTGGCGGCTTCGTAGTCTTGGCGCTGATGATCCGTTTGAGCTGATGGCTGAGCAAAAGGCGAGCTCGAATTCGAGGTCGCCGCAGGCGAGAACGGTGTGGGCTGAATCCAGGGCAAATGGCGAGTCGCGTGCACAGCGGTTGTGGAGTTTGCCAATTTGGCTGGCTTGAATTCGCGAACAACGCTCCCGAGGCGTGACGTTATTTTGTTTTGGTTTCTGGTGACTCCCTGCCAAACAAAGGCCGCAATCAGGCAAACAAAAAAGCCCGGGCCACTCTCAGACTTGTCTTTCGAATCCGCCATGTGCCGCCTCCTCCAACTCGCCCAAAGAATTCAGGCTTGCACCGTGTGAGGCGAAACCTTTTCTTCTCATCGCACGCTGAAGTGTCGGGATGTGACGCATGGGGTGAATAAGCAATTCGATTCCCCACTTCAGAGGAATCGCTTTCCTGAAATTCAGAAATTCTAAAGATTTTTGGGATTTGATGTGCAGTTATGATTAATCAAAACAAAAAATCAGGCCTTTTTTTTGAAACGGACACACGAACAGAAAGATTCTATTTCCCTGCTTGCTCGAGAATTTGCCGAACTGTGTCTTCATGAAGTCTCAATTGAGCTGCTATGGCGGCGGGAGTCAGGCCCGCGTCAAAGAGTGCGCAAACCGCAAGGGAATGAGCCTCGGCTATTTTAGAATTTGCCTCGATTATTTTGGAGCGCTCTTCAGCAACTTGCCTTTTTTCTTCAGCAACTCGCATTTCTTCTTCAGCAAGCCGTCTTTCTTTTACGGCCAATTGCTCTTTTTGCACGCCGATTTGCTCTCGTTGTTCTGCAAGTCGCTTGTCCTCTTCAGCCCTACGTTTGTCCTCTTCCTGGCGCTTCTTCCGTTCGAGGCCATCGAGATATTCTGCGTTTCTCTTGGCAAACTCGCCCTGCCAGATCTCACGTGCGAGTGCTTTTTTCTGTTCGTCTTTGGACATCATTTCGAGCACCTCACAGGCTTGAGCAATGTCGGTGTTACTCTCTGCAATGCGTCTGGCCTCGGCGTACGAATCCGCGAGGAAAAACTCAATCCACTCGCGCTCGGCCTTGCGCAACCTCCCCAGGTTCTCTTTGAGCTTGGGGAGTTCGATAACGTCGATTCTAAAGCAATCTTTGTCAAGAAAATCATCCCCATCCCGTAACTGATAAGAATGTCGGAATTTGTTGGCCGGTTTTTTAGGCAGGCGGTCGTTCAGCAGGGTGAGCGAGATAACATTTGGTTGCGACAGCATGGCTGGTTGGAGAGCAAAGCTGCCATCTTCCAAAGGTTTGTCGTTGGCAGTATTGCCGGCGGTAATGTCAGGATTTCTGCGGCGCGCTCCTTGAGCCCGAGTGTTGGTCACAAGCAGCATGGAATTGTAAAGCACGCAACGTCGCAGATATCCGCTTGAGATGCTCGTCTGCATCTCTATGTTGACCAAGGTTCCATTCTGCAACTGCACAGCAACATCCAGACGCACCGCTCTGCCGTCATGACTTTGTGCCGGCAAATCGCTCGACAAGAACCTCAATTTGTTTATTGGGCTTTCGAAATCGATGAAGGCGATTAGAAAGTTTCGAGTCAATTCCGTTCTGTTCAAGAAAATACCCTTGAAGGCATGGTCCCAGATGGGTCGCAAAATCTCGACGTCTGAAAAAAAGAAGTCGTTTTTTCTTGAAGGGATTGAGGGAAAATTTGTTTCTTCGTTTTCGTTTTGTCTTCCGTCGTTCATGGCTGACCTCTCACAGGAGGCTTCACATGGACCATTCCAGTTGAAGCGGAAATCGGGGTTTGAGGCTGAATGAAAACATTCATTCACGATCGATAAATTCCAACGCCGTTCCGGGGGCATGGTGTGTGGGTGCTGTTCTGCGCATTGAGACTGACCAGTGGTCGTGGAAAAGCGCTCAACGTAACATTGACAAAATTAAACATACTCTACATTCTTTAACCAGCACTGCGAAATTTCATGCAAATCCGCAGTAGAGGTGACGATTTGTATAAAAGATTGATTAAACTGGAAAAAAAGCCAAGCAGGTCGTTTTTCGTCTGGGGAACGAGGCAGACGGGCAAAACAACGCTTCTGAGGATGAATTTTCCGGATGCCGTATTTGTTGATCTTCTCAAGTCCGACGAATTTGCCCGCTACTCGCGCTCGCCACACCTCCTGCGGGAGGAAGTCTCGGTGTTGCCACAAGGCACGATGGTTGTGATTGATGAGGTGCAGAAGGTTCCTCAGCTTCTCGACGAAGTTCATTGGCTCATCGAAAACCGCAAAGTGGTTTTTGCATTGTACGGCTCGAGTGCCCGCAAGCTCAAGCGAGGACATGCCAATCTTCTGGGCGGTCGCGCGCTCAGACACGAACTCTTTGGCTTCGTTTCGGCCGAACTTGGAGAACAATTTGATCTTGTCCGCATCGTGAACAGGGGCTACATCCC
>JBDLRR010000159.1:0-9391 GCA_039799985.1 Pseudomonadota bacterium
TGATACTACAAGCTCTCCACGAGACTGGTCATCATCAAGAGGTGGTGAGGCGAAGCAGCACTATGCTGCAGAACACGACCAAAGATTGGCTGTTGGGGAAGATCTTCAAGTTCAATCTTGATTCCCGGGCAATGCTGGTCGGGCTTCCGGTCAATAGTTGCGAGGCTAACGAGTCAGAACTTTCAAGCAGAACCAAAGAAATCGATGAATATCTCGGTGTGCTTGACCGCTTTATCCGGATTGCACAAAAGCCGGAGCGTTCAGTTTTACTCGTCAGATCTGCCCACGCACTCACGTTAAGAGGCCAGTTCGAAAAAGCAATTGACCGCTTTGAGGAGGGTTTTTCAGACTCCATCGACTCCGAATTCACGAAATCCTGCGCTGCTTTCCTAGTCAGGAAAATCGAATCCACCGGCAACAGCGTCATGCTAGAGAAATTCAACAGAATCCTGATGTCGAAGTCGATTGTCCCGGATGGAATGAGTCCTGAAAACTTGAGACAATCTACAGCCGAGGCAATCTTCAAGAACGGAAATACACTCTTGGCGAGAGGCAATTACGATCTCGCAGCCGAGAAATTCTTTTCCATAACGAAAGGCTTCAAATCAAGTCCATTGTTCCGCCCTTCACTTGAACGATTGGGATTCGCCTATTCCAAGGCAAAAATTCTGGACAAAGCGATTGCCGCCTATGGCAAATGCCTCGAGTTGGAAACAGACCCAAATAAACGAAGAGAACTGACTTGGACAATCGCAGAACTTAATGCATCCGCAAAGGAATATGATTCAGCAGGACGCCTGTTCCGAAAATTCAGGACAGACCATCCCGCGGAAGGATTGAAGCGGAAGGCAGCCAGTTTCGCGGCCCGAAACTTCAGATTTGCTGGAAAATTTGAAGATGCATTGAGCGAGTATTCTCTGCACGTCCAACAAGTTCAGGGTCCTAAAGAGAAACTAGACGCCTACTGGGAAATTCAAGAGACCGGCGTCGAAGCTAAAAATCTCAGGGTTCAAACGGAAGCTTTGACACAAATTGCGAAGCTCGAAAAAGACAAAAGCAAGCTCACAAAGACTTATTACTTGTTGATGACAACCTTCAATCTTTCGGGGCAACCATCACTTGCCCGCTTGAATGCAGAGAAGATAATCTCAACAAATGACCAGAGCGACGAATCGCTGGTCTTCATTGCAGAAGCCAAGTATTACCTTGGATTACTTGACCTCGCCGAATGGCGCAGCAGGCGACAGACGATGCCATCGGAACCACGAGCATTCATCAAATCGCTTGCGGAGAAATTTGAAAACCTCAGAAATCTGCTGCTTTCGCCATGTGATAACCCACCTGCCAAAGGTTGTTCTCAGGGGCTTTTGGAGGCAGCCAAAACGGGTAAACAATTTCATGACCTTGTTGTCCAGCTGGAGATCCCGAAATATTATCCTAAAGAGACAGTTGAGGAACTTGAGACATATCGGTCCCTTGTGACCGACAAATTGAAGATTGAAACCGTCACAGCACTTCAGAAAATCGTCGATCGCGAGAAAAAATCAAAGGAGCTGACGCAGCTCCAGGCACAAGAGGTTCAGAACCTCCTTTCAGAGACAAAAGAGGTTCTAGACTCACCATTGGAATATTGACTCATTTTGGTTCGTCTTCATCTCGTCGTACAATCTGAAAGTGGGACTGATCGCATGGAGAAAGTTACCAGTGAAGAAATCCATTTTTCGAGACGTCATATTCGGAATTGCACGTTTTGCAGGATTTGTTTTTCTGACAGCTTGCGCCAGCCTGCAAATCACCACAGAACCAGCCGGCGCCGAACTCACTGCAATTTCGGCTTCGGGCGGAGCACCGGTGAGCCTTGGAAAATCGCCAGTATCGTTGAACTCCAGCAAACTGGGCGAACTGGTGCGCCAAGGCCCGGCGTTGATCAGGGCCAACATTGAAGGTCATGAATCTGCGACTTTGCTCGTACCGACCTCGCTGAGAGGAGAGCTGCGGGCTTCATTGAACCTCAAAAAGCTTGTCGACCCCAAGGCCAGTGAACAGCAGCAGCAACAAAAGCCTTCCGAACTAAACAACCTGGTGCGCGATATTCTCGACGCCGAGCGCGGCATCATCGAGAAACGCTACGACGATGCACAGAGATTGACCGTGAAAATTCGTGAAAAATATCCGAACCTGGCTATCAGTTATTTTCTGGAAGGCTCAATTCAGTTTCAAAAAGGCGAAATTCAGGCTGCAGTTGCAAGCCTGACCCGGGGAACCGAATTGGACCCTGACGACACAGTCACGAGGAACTTCATTGAACAGATCAAAAAAGGCAACCAACCGAAGCCGAATTGAAAATCTCCGAAAGGCTTTGTTCTTTTCGGCTTTCCTTGCTTTTGCCTGGCAACCCCTGCGGGCAAGCGCAAGCGACGCAGCAAAAAACACCTCCATCGGCATTGGTGGGGAATTCAACCGATTTTCCATGGGTGGCTTTGCTGAACGCAGCGGTGCATCGATTCTCAACTTGAATTTGAGTCTGACGCAGCGAGTTCATCCCGATGTCTGGATTGGCCTGTCGACCTTCTTGGGTCATGATCCAAATCCTGTGATCAATCGCAATTATGACCAAAACGTTGGGTTGCTGTTGCACTGGTTCCCGTGGTCGCTTTCAACTGATTCAGCCGTCAGCTTCGAGGGAATGCAGCTGAGCGAAAGCGAAACATTCCGCCATTTCGCTTCAACCAATGTCGTCTTTGGAAGAGTTCTCTTAAGAACAGTGCTGGATAATTTCGACGCATCTTCAGACTATGTTGGACTTGGACTTGGCATGGGTAGTCAATATGTCGTCAGCCCAGGTTTTGCGCTGTCAGCCTCCCTGAATTACCAAAGGAACATCGGAACCAGCCCCATCGCCTATAGCGGCCAGAAAATCGCCGTTGCTCTGGGCGTCGTGCTCGGGTTTTAAGTTTCCAAACCAGGCAGTTCTTGCCGACACCATTGCCGTAACCCTCAAAAGCGTGGCTCCATTTTCTTTGGAAGCCTGAAAGTAATTTGACGTGCGGCAGCAAAGACCCAAACTCATTGAATAAATTTCCCCGATATTTGAAGAGGAACAAAGGAAGATTCATGCACTGGTATGACCGAATCGGAAATATCGGATCGCGCCTGATTTCGGCAGCTGTGATTGCCATGGCTGTGCTGTGCCTTTGCTTGTCTCAAACATCTTCAATTGCGATGGCGCAAACCGCTGCCGAACAGACGTTCAATCTGCCTGAAATCGAACGCATCCGCATGCGCGATGAAGTTCAAAAGCACGTGACCGATCTGGCAGAGAAGTCTCTGGTTGTCGCTGAACTCAAAGACAAGCGCAAGCCTGTTGTGAACATCGAATTGAATGTGGACAGAAACAAACTCAATCAGGATTTCCTCAAGCACCAGCGTCAACAAAGAGAAAAAGAACAACAACAGACACGCCAACAGTGGAGTGAAAGCACAAGCCAGTTTCTCAACTTCCTGAAAGCGGCAAATTCACTGCAAAGACCCGAAACACCCCTTCAACCCAAGACTGAATCAAATCCTGAACTGGCCCAACCCGGCGCACGATTTGGAATCCTCAACACAGGAAACATCGCACCCGTCGCAGAGAAGAAAGTCGAACAGCCGATCGTCCAGAAGCAGGCCATATCGCCTAGCATCAACTTTTCTTCACCCATGTCTTCGTTCCAGCCGACTCCATTTTCATACTCGTTGTATGATTACCTTGTTGACGTGAGCATGACACTTCACGTTCCGACAGAATTCAAAGAAGAGTCGCGCACCGAACTGCGAAAAGCCATCATCAAACTTCTCGGAACCGCGGCTCTCAACGACACCAATGCCAACGACAAAATCAAGTTCAACAACCTCGCCGAGGTCAAGGCCAACGAAACTGAACAAAAGCAGGAACAAACTTCGTGGGTCAAGGATCTGCTCAACCCGAAGAATCAATCGCTCAGCGGACTGTTCATGAGTCTTGCGGCTCTGCTTGGATTTGTTCTGGTCGGCGTGGCAGTCTTCTTCACCGGCCGAAGCGTGGCGCAAGCCATAGGCAACGTGGCAAAAGCAGCGCAGGCGGCCACAGCCAAAAACGACGGCGAATCGCAAGGATCTGGCGCAGCCTCGGCCGGCACCGGAGCCGACGCTGCAGGAACATTGCAACAAGAGTTGAAAGCATCTGTCAGCACCAAGTCCAGATTCAGCCTCGACAAGGAAGCTGACTTGCTGGCCCAGACCCGAGTTCAAATTTCGGAAAGTGTCGCACAATGGTGCGCGAAAGACCCCGTGACTGTTGGTGAAGTCCTGGTTGACATCGCCAGTGGCGCCGATGGAATGCATTCGCTCAACAGTCTGCTTCTTTACTCCGGTTACGACAATCTGAAGCCGGCGCTGGAACTTCTGCCCAACAAATTGATTCGAAAACTCGACGAGAGCCTGAACGCATCCTGGAAAGAGGGTGCCGAAATGCTTCCCGGACTCGAGGCTGCCCAACTGATGCTTGCAGGTATGATCCCTCGACAAACAGCCCTTTTGCGCTTCAGCTACGACACAAAGCCAATCCGCAAAGCAATGCTGAAACTCGACGTGACCGGCCTGAAAGAGCTTTGCAGCGAGATCTCAACCGAAGAAGCAAGCATCGTCTTCAGGCTTTTGCCACAAGGCGTTGCGCTGGAACTTTCGAATCAGTTGGGCGAAGACAGGCTCAAGGAAATTATGGCAGGACTGGGCCAGCTGGATTCCAACAAAGCGCCTGCACCTGCGTTCATCGAAAAAATCGACAGCAGAAAAGAAAGTCTTGGCGAGCAAAAGAATATCGACAAAGAAAGACTGTTGCGGGCCATGGTCAAGGGCGGCGCGCAAATGGCAGAATCGAAGGTTCTCGACTTTCTTGGCGCCGACGACCTTGGGCTACGGTTCGACTTGCTGCAAGAGAAATTCTTCACCCGCGACCTCGAGCTCCTTGAGCCTAATGTTGTTCGTGGGGTGATCGACAAGCTGCCGCTCGCCAGAAAAGCTAACTTCTTGTTCTTCGCAGACCCGGTCATGCGGCAGAAGATCCTGGATCTTTATCCAAAGGAAACCAAAGCACTCGAAGCATTGCTCGAAGAACTCGAAAACATCAACAATTCACAAAGGCGAAAAACGACCGCAACCAACGACAAAGCAGAAGTCTTTGCATTGGTCTGCGGCAGATTGCTGGACATTGTGAAAGCAGATCTCGGATTGCGCATCAACATGATCGAAAAAATTGCCAATTCCATGGGCGCTGCTTTGCCGGATGAATTGGCGAAATTGGCCTCAGGGTTCAAGGAAAACGTGGCATGAAATTCCTGAAGCTCACGTTGGCTGATGTGTTTGGCTACGTTGATCTTGTCGGAGCCTGGAAAAACACCAAACTCAGGCACCGTATCGCGATTCTTGCTGCTGGAATTTTGCTGGCACTCATCAGCCTTTTCTCTTTTTCACTTTACTATTATCTGGCGAAAGACAAGAAATCCTATGCTTTCGATACAGCTTTTGCCGAAAGCGAATCTGTGTCGATGGCGATGACCCAGGTGATTATAGACACTCTCAAGAAACGCGAAGACCTGAGTTTCATTCCATATACCGGCAATTACAACGCAAACACGAGCAATCTCGTCAGGTGGCCGTCGCAGGGAGAATTGTTCTTTACACTCAGGGATAAAGACATCCTTGTATTCACTCGCGACACCGAAGACAACTTGGTCTTTTCAGACGCCACTGAAATCATGAATCTCATGAAAAAAAACATACCAAAATCGTCCATTCTTGTGACCAGCACGGGAGACATTCTCGAGACTGCCGGAAGGCCTGTTGATTTGGTGCGAAGCTACGTCAAGGAATTCATCTCTTCGGGGGTCAAGAAGGGAGTTCACAGCTTTGAACTGAACAACAAAATCAGTGCTTTTGCATTCTCTCAAGCACCCAACTCCAATGCCATTGTTGTGACTGACGCCTTTATCGAGGAGTCGATGCGGCAGATCACCGCACTGACGGTCGTGATCTTCACAATCCTCTTTGCATTGGTCATGATTTCCATCACTGCAACAATCTTCTTCGTTCAGCGTTCTCTTACACCGTTGGCAGATATCAACGAGGCGGCATCGCAAATTGCTGCCGGTAATTTCAACTACAAACTCAATTACTATTTCAAAGACGAGATTTCCGAGACGTTTCAGCGTATCGAAAACATGAGAACACTGCTGAGAATTCGCGATAGAGCATTGTCGAGAACAACTGATTATCTGAGCCAGGTCCTCGAGCTTGTCCGCGCAACCGCAAAGGAATCCGACACAACCTCGGCATTGAAGCGTGCCCTCGAGGCCTTGGTTGATCCGCGCGTCTTTCCGCATGATGTTTTTGCTGCCCACTACAACGATGGATATGAAATGGAAATCAGCCGCACAGGTGGGGTGATTCTTGGACTTTCAGGTCATTTCAACGAAGCTGCCATTAAATCCATCATGGATGAAATCTACGTTTCGAGCTACGCGATTGAAGAAATAGAAGAAGACGTCTACCTGCACACCGAGAAGAAGCTTCTTCTCTGCAATTTGCATCGTAACCCAAGCCTCAAAAGGCATCGTGGATGGATTCTTCTTGGGCCACTCACGACCCAAGATCTCGACGTAGCTTCGCTACGCTTTCTGGGTGCCTTTGCTTCCACCCTGCGCAGTACTTTGCTCAACATCGAGCTCAAGAATATCGCTGTGGATCAAGGCCGAATGCAATTGGCATTCGAAGCGGCAGCTGCCATCCAGGAAAACTTGTCGATCAGTGCAAACCTGCCGGACAAAATCCAGATTGCAGCGAAAGGTCAAACGGCAGAAACGGTGGGTGGTGACTGGCACAGTTCGTTTTATCACGCTCCATCACGAACGCTTTATTGCTACATGACTGACGTCACGGGCCACGGCTTGAACGCAACACTGCTGGTCTCGTCGGTGCGCGGGGCAGTCGAGTCGATGCACCTTCTGTATCGCGACAAGCCCACTGATCAGATGACAACCTTCATGAGTGAATGTTCGTTGGCTCTCGACAGCCTGATTGCAGAAGTGTCGGGGGGAAGATTGGCCATGACCATGTTCATGCTGTCGATTTCCATCGACGACGGAAATGTGAAGTTTCTCAATTTCGGTCATCCGGCACCCCTTGTTTTCAGTCCGGGCCAAAGCGACCTCAAATTGCTTTCGAATCCGGAAAAAGGAGAATCGCGCCGGCCCAACAGCATGGGCGTTTACGATTCTTTGGGTTTCAGCCTCCTTGACCCCTCAAAACCGCCGGTTCCCGCAGAGACGGCCCTTTCGGACGGAGACGTGGTCTGCCTCTTCACGGACGGCTTCTTGGAATGTCGGAATCCCGCCGGAGAATTGCTGGGTCGAAAGAAGGCTCGTCAAATCCTCCACGAGTCGCTTGGGAGTACCGAAAAACTAGACCAAGCCGTTACCTCCATCTATGCGAAAATAGACATCTTTAGGTCCAAGCATCCACTCGACGACGACATCAGCTTCCTTCTGGTCAAACGGGCGGCATAATCCTCCAATTTCATCCTCAATTCTGGGCCCATACGTACCGAAAGCATCCATACGGGGTGTGGTATGCCGTTGGTTCGAGATTGGCATAGCAAAACAAGCATTTATGCAGCACCGCGGCTGATGGCCGTGGTTTGGCTGCTGATGTCTGTGCTTGTCTCGACTCTGAGCAGTTGCAGCAAGACGGCCCAAGAAAAGACTGTCAAATTTGAAGTTCTGGTTGGCAACAATCAGATTTTGGCCCCCCGTGAAGCCGCAAAGCAGCAAATTGAATTTGTCATGACCGACTCCACTGGCTCGCCCGTTCCTGGAGTTCAGGTCGAATTGAAACTTTTGGAAGTACCCGAGGGCGATGCAGAGCTGACGTCTGAATTCGTAAAGAAATTGTGGGATGCGGCAAACGTCACAACGTCAAAAATGAATCCTGCCACACTGGCCGACAAAATTGGCCGCATCGATGGAGCAAAAGTCGTCACCACAGATTCTTTCGGGCGTGTGGTTGTGAATATCATCGCACCATCACGCTTTTCGGCCAAAATCATTCTTGCTGCAAGAACACTTGCCAGCCAGGTTGTTCCAGACCTAGTTGCATATGCCTCACTCACCACCACATCCGCTACAAGCCTTGGCAAAATCTCGCTTGAAAGCACCTACGAGAACAACATTCTGCCCGCAGGAAAAAACGCCGAATTCTGGCTGGTGTTGCGCGACCAGACGGGCGCAATTGTGACGAGTTATGAAGGAGGGGGCATCTTCCGCATCGAAGCGACACGTCCCGGTGTCTCGTGGACCGGACTCGGCTCACCAGGATTCCTTGCCGACGTCAACTGTAGCTTTGTGGCTGGACGCTGCACCCTTCCCGGAAGTCCGTTCAATTTTGCGAAGGCAGAAAATCTCACAGTCGCTGTAGAAGGGCTGGCGCCTGCCATCGAAAGATTCGAAACAGTCGTCTCGGTGGTGAAGGGAGAATCGCCTTCACAAGTTATTGCGGCAGACAAGTTGGGCGGCTCCGAGACTCGCGCGTCGCCGGTGCGCGATGTTTCGCTCGACACCGGTCAAGGAGTCACTCTTGCTGCTGCCTGGATTGATGATGGGGGCAACTTTCTCGGCGATGCCACTGACACCCGCTGGTTTTCCAGTCTGCCGGAATTTCAAATGTTCCTGCCAACCGATGCGAGGAGCACATTTTTCTTCAAGCCTGCAAAAACTGGAGTTTTCAAGGTTGAACTCAATTCGCCTGCCGCGAAACAACCTTCTCTGCTCCCTGTTGAAGTGCGCTCGGGACTTTTGCATGCCTGGCGCATCGAAACCCAACATTCGGGCGTCGAAGCTGCGGGGAATTGCTTCCGCTTGAGCATTACCGCAGTGGATGAGGACGGCAACGCGGTACCCAACATCGAAGGACAAATTATCGGCAGCCTTGAACTCGGAGGCATCACCGACAGCCTGCCAGCGGTTTACGACTCTGCCCATTTTGAACGCTTGGGACTGCGTCTCGCAAAGGAAGTCGCTGCAAAAATCGATTTTCGCATGGGAACAGGAACTCCCTCGGAACAGGCATGCCTTTATGACGCAACAAGCGTTTCTCCAAAGATTGTATTTTCCGCGAACGGTGTCACCAGCGAGGTTCCCGTCACAGTTTTGAAGGGCGAGCCTGCATCTTTGCGATTGTCTCGACAAAATTTGGGTGAAGCATCAATCAACGCGTGCAGCACTCCTTTGTCACCCGACAATCTTGGAAGTCCATGCATCAATTTCAGTGCCGATGAAATCAACACAAGCACACCCGTACCAATTTCTTTATTCGCAAGCCT
>JBDLRR010000160.1:0-4711 GCA_039799985.1 Pseudomonadota bacterium
AGATGGAATTATTTTATAGGGAATTTCTTCATTTATGGGACCGCATTAAGGTTTATGAGCAAGAGGAAAAGTCTGCGATTGTAAATAAATCTATCGCGCAAATGACTCAAATGTTTGCACACGATGTGCGTAAGCCATTCAGTCTCTTTGGCATGACTCTCGAGCGATTGAAGAATGCGGATTCTCCGCAGGAGATGAGACTGGTCTTATCCGAGGTGCTTCCGGAAGTCGAACGTTCGTTGGTGACCGTGAATGGATTGATTTCGGATGTATTAAACGTCGGTGGTGAATTTAATCTCGTTCTCAAGCCAGTGCGATTGGCTCCCATTGTTGAAGACGTAGTTTCTGAGTTGCGGAAACTCTACCCGCACCGTGAATTGGTTTTACGTATCGAGGTTCCGGATGATGTTTGGGTTCAAGCTGATGACACAAGGCTGCAGAGAGTTTTTTTAAACATTCTTTCAAATGCAGTTGAGGCCGTTCACCGGGGAGTTGTTCAACTTTGGATTTCTTCCCTTCAAGTTCAAGCTGAACGTGTCGAAATACGAGTAGGCAACTCCGGAAGTTATATCGATGACGACGCTTGTAAGAAGTTGTTTGATCTTTTTTACACCAGTGGAAAAAAGGGCGGAACAGGTCTTGGGCTGGCGATTGTCAAGAAAATAATTTCTGGGCACGGTTCGGATGTTGTTTGCGTCAGCGAGAAGACTGAGAAATGCCCTGAGGGTCGGGTTGAATTTGTTTGGTCCTTTGCTCGCGCAGCTGCCCAAACAAGTACAGTCCAATTATTGCAACCCGAAAGGTCACTGTCACCCTCAAGTTCTGAAGCATTGAAACCCAATGTCGTATTTCTCGATGATTCACCTCTCGCGCGTTGGGTGTGGGAGGCTAAACTTCGTGATCGTGTCTCTCTACAATGTTTTGTTGGACCGCGGGATTTTTTGCTTGCTGTTGATTCTGGATGCCTAGCGTTAAAAAGTCTTCACACCGTAATTACTGATTACTTCTTCGCCACCGATGAGAAACTTACGGGAGTTGAGCTTGCGAAAGAACTTCGGGATCGTGGGTTTCATGGACGGATTTTACTAGCTTCGAATGGCGAGTTTGATGCGCAAGTACTTGCCGGTATTGTGAATAAGGTGGTTGATAAAAATCCTGTGGATTGGGATAGTCTCTGAATTATCAGCCCGCTCGCAGCAGGTTCTAAGTCAATTCTGGAGTTGCCCCAGGAAGACCGATCATCATACGTTCAGTTGTTGCATTCCCTCTCTAGCTTGATGTAGCCCCTCAAACGGGGTCCATCCCTCGGGCTTACTTTGCTGGGGCTGGATCAGCGCGCGATTGGGTAGGGTGAATGCTCAAAAACGTTGTCCTCACCACCGCTGTTTCTCGTCACTTTGGGGCTTCCCCCACCCCACGCCAAGAACTTTGTTGCCTTTTATGCCCAAATTGATAATCTTCGCGCCATTCCTCGAGAATGATTCGCGAAAGGTTAAAATCCTATGAAAATTTGCATGGTTGGCACCGGCTACGTTGGTCTTGTTTCCGGAACATGCTTTGCCGAAATGGGACATGAAGTTACGTGTGTTGATGTCAATGCCGCCAAAATCGAGGGCCTCAAAAAAGGCGTCATTCCGATTTACGAGCCCGGCCTCGAGGAGCTCGTCAAACGCAACGCCGCTGAAAACCGACTCTCTTTCACCACCAACCTAGCCGAGGCTGCAAAAGACAGCCTTTTTGTTTTCATCGCGGTGGGCACTCCCCCCGGTGAAGATGGGTCAGCCGACCTGCAATACGTTCTGGCTGTGGCCCGTGAAGTGGGCCGCCTGATGACCAGTTACAAAGTCATCGTCAACAAGAGCACGGTACCCGTCGGCACTGCAGAGCTCGTGTCTGCCGCCGTGCGCGAAGAGCTTGCCAAGCGCAACCTTGGCCATCTTGAATTCGATGTTGTGAGCAACCCCGAGTTCCTCAAGGAAGGCGACGCGATTGCCGACTTCCTGCGGCCCGACCGCATCGTTGTGGGTGTCGAAAACCCACGTACGGCCGAACTCATGAAAGAGCTCTATGGTGCATTCGTCCGCAATGGTCACCCCATCCACATCATGGACGTGAAAAGCTCAGAGCTCACGAAGTATGCTGCGAACGCCATGCTCGCCACGCGTATTTCATTCATGAATGAGCTTTCCCAGTTGTGCGACAAAGTGGGCGCCGACATCGAAGAAGTGCGCAAGGGCATCGGTTCCGACTCCCGCATCGGCATGCCTTTCCTGTATGCGGGTCTTGGGTACGGCGGCAGCTGCTTTCCCAAAGACGTTCAGGCTCTGCAGCGGACCATGAAGCAATTCGAACTCAACGGACACATTCTCAATGCCGTTGAAACCGTCAACAAAGAACAACGCAACTACTTCATCGAGCGCATCATTAAGCGCCACAACGGCAACCTCAAAGGCAAGCAAGTCGGTATCTGGGGGCTTTCATTCAAGCCCAAGACCGACGACATGCGCGAGGCTCCGAGCGTCGACATCGTCAAAGCCCTCACTCAGGCGGGTGCCACATGCGTGTGCCACTGCCCCGAGGGCACCGAAAACGCAAAGCCGATGCTGCCGCAAACCAACGTTAAGTTCGTAGATGATATTTACGCTGCAGCGGAAGGCTCTGACCTCATTGTTCTGGTGACTGAGTGGTCGCAATTCCGCAATCCCAACTGGGAACGCCTTGCGGGTCTTGTGCGCAACAAAGAACTCTGGGATGGCCGCAACCAATACACACCCGCCCGCCGCCGCGCTGAAGGCTGGGAGTACCACTGCATTGGCCGAGGAAAAGCAAACGTATGAAAGTTTCTCTGATTATTCCGGTGTACAACGAGGCCGACCACCTCGAACGGTTTCTGACAAAAATCGACAATCTTCAGCTGCCCATGGATAAGGAGCTGGTCATTATCGACGACTGCTCCAAAGACGCCTCACGCAGCATCATCCAGAATTTCCCATTCAAGTCGCAGGTTCAGATCCTTTTGCAGGAATTCAACCAAGGCAAGGGGGCGGCTCTGCAACGCGGCATCATGGCTGCCACAGGCGATGTTGTTGGAATTCAAGATGCTGACTTCGAATACGACACCGAAGATGTCCCGCAGCTGCTGACTCCATTCCTTACCGATCGCGCAGATGTTGTTTATGGGTCGCGCTTCAAGAAGTCGGCCTCGCAGGTGCACCGCACGTTCCACTATCTGGTGAACCGCTTCCTCACCATCATGAGCAATGCGCTTTCCGGCTTGTACCTGACCGACATGGAAACCTGTTACAAATTCTTCAAACGAGAAATTATTCAAAACATCGTGCTCGAGAGCAAACGTTTTGGTTTCGAACCCGAAATCACCGCCAAAATTGCGCGCCTCAAAGTGCGCGTCATGGAATTCCCGATTTCTTATTTCCCACGCAATTATCTCGAGGGAAAAAAGATCACGTGGAAAGATGGCGTAGCCGCCCTGTGGCATATTGTGAACTTCAATCTGTTCCGCAATAAGAGAGAGTTCTACCGCACTGAATTGCCCGCTCACTTTGTTCCCAAAGGGGCACAGTGGTTGTAGAATGCAACCCACGAAACAGCGCGTGATGGATCTTACATGCTGACAGCCAAATAGGGTAGGAAAATGGAAGTAGTGGAAGCTGGTCTCGACTATCTCAAGCAAAAGCCTACTACCCAAAATGCCCTCCTCGAAAAACCGTTAAGTTGGCTTCGATCCAAAAGAGTCAAACCTTATTGCAGGCAGAAAGTCGTTTTGGATTTCGGCTGCGGTGCTGGACTTGTTAATCTTCGGGCATTAACAGACGTAGCATCTTCTTTGGCTGGATTTGACCAGCTCTTTTTGAATCGCGAAACGACTCAAACGTCAGAAGGCTTCACGTTATATGGGAACTATGAATCCCTTCCGGAGAAGTCTTTTGATGTAATCACCGCTCTCGCAGTGTTTGAGCATATCGAACCGTCGGAATTACCCTCTGTGCTGAATCATTTAAAGAAGTCTTTGAAAGAGGGTGGATGCATAGTTGGTACACTCCCGACGCCACTTGGGCGTCCTGTTTTGGAGTTTTTGTCCTACAAGCTGAAATTGATCGATGAGTCTCAAATTCGTGATCACAAAATCTACTACGACCAAAACGGGTTGCGGCAACAATTGAAATTGGCTGGCTATGACCTTCAAGAGTACTACACATTTCAATTTGGCATGAATAGTTTCTTCGTGGCGACTCCAAATGCATTCAAGCAGCCATGATGGCGGTTTTGGGTTCCTCGCAGCTTGTTGGAATAATGGATGATCACTTCCCTCATTCGTAAGTCCTTCTCTGGATTGTTCCAATTAGATACTGGTGTCGAATTAACCTCTCAACGTTCGCTAGCAGTTGTCTTTTTATCGTTTTTGGTCGCCCAATTATCTCTTATCGCAACCCGTTTTAACTGGATATTCATAGATGCAGACCAGCTTGTCATTGCCGAACAAGCTCGGTGGATCTCCATGGGTCTTTTCTTTGAGCCATATTTTTATGGTCAGAATTATTTGTTTCCAATCGATGCATACTTGAGTTCGATATTGGTTTTTCTCGGTGTGAATCCGCTTTCGGCTGTGCAGTTTTGTACGTTGTTTTTCTTTTATGCGCCCCTGAGTGCTGCAATTGTCTTATTTCGAGGCGATAGGTTTCGGCTTCTGGTT
>JBDLRR010000161.1:0-6516 GCA_039799985.1 Pseudomonadota bacterium
TTGGCGTCGACCGCGAACTCGTATTTTGTGTCCATCAGCAGCAAGCCGGCTTCTTTTGAAACCTCTTGCCCGCGTTGAAAAAGTTTGATGGCGGTCTGTTGAACTTCGCTCACCAGCACATTTGCGAAAGCTTCGGGGTTTCCCACATTGCCCGGGCTGGCAACAGCCGCAGTGGGTTGTGTTTCGAGCCATTCCTGCACATGGCGCGCAGCTTCGGTGGGCGTGACAACTTCATCGTGACCAAACGCTGCCTTTGTGGTGAACGTCACAATCGGTGCGGCAAAACGCTCGTGCTGGCGGAGTCCTTCCGGCAGGCTAATGCCCCACAAACGTTGCACTGCTTCAATGCCTTCGTTTTTGTAGCTGCGCCAAAGACTCCCCGAGAGTGTGGCTCGAACGATCACTTCCAATGGAAGAACCCGGCCCGACTTGACGAGCATGCTGTGTGCGTCGAGGCAGCCTATGAAGTGGTTGGGAACAATGTCGCGTGTGCAATTGAAAAAGAAGGTCGAGATGGCTTGCAGAATCGTGCCCTTGTTGTCGACGTCAAACGGCAAGACGCTGTCGAATGCTGAAATTCTGGATGTCGACGTCAGCACCCGCTGCTCAGAACTGATCGCAGTGTTGATGCGTACCTTGCCAAATTGGACTGCAAAACGATGGCCACTCATTTTCAACTCCGCATGCTGCTTGAGAGATTGTTCAGTTCATTTTGCATCGCTTCAAACCTGTGCTGCATTTCGATGGGTTTCAGATTTCCGCCTTCACAAATCGCCCTGCTCACAGGAAAGATGATCTCTTGCGCAAGTCCGTGGGTTCGTTCGAGTGCCGATGCAAGGCTGATTCCTTGTGCTCCCACACCTGGCATCAGAAGAGGAAGTTTGCCTTGCCGCAGAATGGGGTTGGTGAGGGCGTCGTCGCGGTTGGCGCCCACGACAATCCCGATGTGCGACGCCAACGAACCGCTTGGGTCGAGCGCCAGATGAGCATCATTGCAGGCTTCGCCAATGGCATTGAAAGAATCCTGCAATGCCGAGAGTTTTTTCTGTGGGAATTCGGTTGTGGCTCCCAGAACAAAAACGCGGCTTGTGGCACCGCGCAAACTGAGTGCCTTTTGCAGCGAGGAACCAATAACGTGTTCACCCATGAATGGGTTGACCGTCACGCCATCGACCCGCAGGTGCTCGAAGGCAAAGTCCAGATATTGGTTGAGACTGTTGCCAATCTCGCCAAATTTTCCATCGAGAAGGATCGAGGTTTTCCCGGCCAATTGCTCACAAACCAATTCGAGCTTGTCGATGCCCAGCCGCCCCCAGCGAAGGAAAAATGCAAGATTCACTTTGATCCACTTTGGCTTTTGCTCAAGGAGTTCAAACAGCTCCATGTGGTTTTCAAAACAAGTCAGCCAATCTTTTTGAAGGCCGGAGCGGGGCATGGGATCAAATCCCAGGCACAGAATTCTTTGAGCAGACGTTGCAGCCGAATCGGTTGTCATAAATGGCCACCCTTTTTGGAAGAAAATGCAGTTCGAAAGAATTCAATCTCTTTGTCGATTTCGTGATGAGTTGATGAGCGCAGAATGACGTGTCCCATTTTTCGACCCGGGCGAACCTCTGGTTTCCCATAAAGCATGGCCTCGCAAACAGCCTTGTGTCCGATGACCTCAGATGGCCACGTGGGTGCGCCTGAATGCCACAAATCTCCCAGTGTGTTCCACATTGCCCAGGTTTCTTCGGGTGCGATTTGTTGAAATTCGCAAGGCAAATCCAGAAGGATCTGTGCCAAAATGTCGAACTGGCTGCGGGTCAGGCTACGACGGGTGATGTGACCCGAGTTGTGAGGGCGCGGCGCCACTTCGTTGACCAACAGACGAACTCCGCTGGCAGATTTCACCGCGAAAAATTCAACTGTGAGAAGGCCAAACACGTCCCATGCATCGGCAATGCGTTCAGCGATTCTGCGGGCGTCTTCGCAAATTTCAAAAGGCAAACGGGCAGGAAAGTAGGTGGTGTCGAGAATCCCGTTTGAGTGCTTGTTTTCAACAGCAGGAAAAACAACCGAACCGAGCGTCGGATGTCTGCCGACAATCACACTCAGCTCCATCAGCAAATCGCACTTTTCTTCCAGCACCATCGGAAAAGCCTGGGGTGACGCACCAAGTTCGAATACGACCCCCGTCCATTGTTCCGGAGTCGACAACCGCCATTGGCCTTTTCCGTCGTAGCCACCGTTTGCGGTTTTCAGAATGGCCTCGCGCCGTTCGTTGATCCAGAGGTCTTTCTGCGAATGCAGGTCATCAATGTTTTGAATTTCCACCCAGTGGGTGAGCGGAGCGTGTGCTTTCGCAAGTGCCTTTTTTTCAGCAATCCGATTTTGGGAGTTCTCGAGAACGCTGACCGAAGGCCAGAGTTTATTGTGTGTTTTGGTTGAATCCATGACGCGACGCAAAACGCGGGTCGGGATGTGTTCAAATTCCCAGGTGACCCGATCGCATTCCTGGAAAAGCCGGGAGAGAGCATCTTCATCTTCAAAGGATGCGATGCGGGTGAATGCGGTACGGCGAGCTGCGGGTGAGTCTTTGCTGGGATCAAGAACAATCACACGTGCACCCAGGTTGGCCAACGATTCGCTGAGCATCAAACCGAGTTGGCCGCCGCCCAGGATTCCGATGGTCTTTGGTTGCTCGAGAGTCGTCATTTCAGTTCCGCTCCCAACGGAAAGTCACCCCTGCCGTGGTTTCGACCCGACGTGCCTGTTCCAGTGCTTGTGACTCAATCTCTTTCTTGTGGTTGGCGAGCCAGCGCTCAATTTTTGAGTCCGACAATGCCAACACCTGTAGCGCAAAAAGTCCGGCGTTTCTTGCTCCGGCAGAACCAATAGCAAAGGTCGCGGTTGGCACTCCGCCCGGCATCTGGACGATCGACAACAGACTGTCGAGTCCGCTTAGGGCTTTGCTCTGCACAGGAACTCCCAACACCGGAACATTCGTCAGGCTGGCAATCATACCCGGCAGGTGCGCTGCGCCGCCGGCACCGGCAATGATCACCTTGAGGCCGCGATCCGCGGCTTGCTTTGCATACTGAAACAAGCGCTCCGGTGTTCGATGTGCACTCACGACGGTGCACTCAAAGCTCACATCTGCTGCCTTGAGCACATCGACTGCGGCCTGCATTGTTTCCATGTCTGATTCGCTGCCCATGATGATTCCAACTGGGATCACGTTGCAGTCTCCTTGGTTTTTGATTTGTCTGATGATGTGGGCTCTTCGCCAAGGCGCTTGTGGGCAAACGCATCGGCGTATTTACCGCTGAAACACGAATCGCAGAATCCGCTTTCGCCGTTGCCGGTGCGCAAGGCCGGTGCGGCCATTGAGTGGAGTGTTTCGTTGGCAAGGTAAGCAAGCGAGTCGACCTGCAACGCTTCACGCATCTGTGAAAGATTCATTTGCTGGGCCAGAAGCTCGCGGCGTTTTGGGGTGTCGATGCCGTAGAAACAGGGGAACTTGACCGGTGGAGAACCGATGCGCATGTGGACCTCGGCAGCGCCAGCTTCTCGAAGAATTTCCACAATACGCCGAGATGTTGTGCCACGAACGATGCTGTCATCGACAACAACCAGACGTTTACCCTCGATCACATGACGCAGTGGGCTGAGTTTCAGGCGCAAGCGGAAGTTTCGGATCGTTTGCGTAGGTTCAATAAAAGTGCGGCCCACGTAGTGGTTTCGGATGAGGCCCACCGCGTAGGGAATTCCGGAACTGCGCGCGAATCCCATGGCCATGGGAACGCCTGAGTCGGGAATCGGGATGACAAGGTCGGCTTGAGCCGGTGCTTGCTTGGCCAATTCAGCGCCCAATTGTTCGCGGAATAGAAATGTCGATTGTCCCCACAGATTGGAGTCTGGCCGGGCGAAATAGATCTGTTCAAAAACACATCTGCGGGTTCCGGTGCCTTCTCCGGATCGCGAATCCGGGAGATGACTTGAACGCAATGATCCATCAGACAATCTGATTTCGATCATCTCGCCCGGCATGATGTCGCGTTCAAATTTTGCCCCCACGAGCTCGAAGGCACACGTTTCGCTGGCAAGCGTCCAGCCCTGGAGTGTGTCGTCTTCCTCTGGCTTGACAAACTTGCCGAGTGCAAGTGGCCTGTAGCCGAGCGCATCGACACATGCATACAAATGGGTGGGTGTGAGAAGCACCAATGTGAACGCACCTTCCAGCAGTCCGCTCACGTGCTTGAGTTTGGCGCCGAGGTCCGCACCGGGCGCCTGTGCCAGCAAATGTAGAATGATTTCTGTATCGGCCGTTCCCTGAAAAATGGCCCCACGGCGCTCGAGGTCATCGCGCAGTTCGGGAGCGTTGACCAAGTTTCCATTGTGAGCCAACGCGACTTTGACTCCATTGACCCGGGCAACAAGGGGTTGGATGTTGGCCGCCGCTTCACCACCGGCAGTGCTATAGCGCACGTGCCCCAAAGCAGCTGTTCCTTCCAATGTCGATAAAATCTGTGGCTGAAAAATGTCGCTCACAAGCCCGGGTGCACGATGAACCTTGATGTTGCCGTTGCTCAGCGTTGCCAAACCAGCGCTTTCCTGGCCACGGTGCTGAAGGGCAAACAATCCAAGGAAGGCCATATGCGCTGCTTCAGCATGATGAGAGAGAGCGAAGATTCCACACATGATCTGTTACCCGAAAAAGGATTTGAGTGAGTCGGCATGTGCCGCGGCAGACGTCTTCCAAAGTTGAGCTTCAGCCGCTGGCAATCCGTCGATGGCCGAAAGTTCACCGAGGGCGACAAGCTTGAGCCCCTTGCGTTCTGCAAAGGTCACGCATGCTGCCTCATTGAGCCCGTTGCCCGACACGATGACGCCCGCTTGGCCTTCCGCGCAGAATTTTTGAACAGGCAAAGATTTGAGTTCGGCCGATGGTACAAAAGCCCGAACGTTTTGTGCTGCGATCGTTGCGAGGGTCATCAGGAGGCCGCCGCATCCAACCACCGAGCAGTTTTCAATAGAGCCTTTGGAATGGAGTTCACGCACACATTCCCAAAGGTTTTTCTCGGCATTGAAGTCGACGGCTGGAACTGGTCCGCTGTTGCTCAGGAAAACGTTCCACGACATTTCCGACATGGCAAAACTTGTGAGCGCATCGGCGTTGGCAGGAACAAGCCAATACAGTCGGGTTGAGGTTGAACTTGGGTTGGTTGGTGACTTTTTGGCTGTCTCGCTTGCGTTGTGCTTGTTGGAAATCACTTGCGTGACGCTGTCGATGAGACCAACGATTCCCACCATCGGTGTTGGCGGAATAGGGGTCGTGCCGGTTTGGTTGTTGAGGCTCACATTGCCGCTGACGATGGGAATGCGCATTGCCGTTGCAACCGAATTGATTCCGTCGATGGCATCTGAAATTTGCCGCATCACCGCAGGTTGCTTTGGACTGCCGAAGTTCAGGCAGTCGGTCATGGCCAGAGGTTTTCCACCGCTGGCTGCAATCGCACGCGCCAGCAGGAGTGTGCTTTGAGCAGCACCGTTGAGTGGATCAAGTTCAATCCATTTTTCCTGGCAACCGGCAACCATGGCGATAGCGGGTGATTGTTGTGCGAAAGGATCATGAGCGTTGTCTGTAAGAAACTCGGCGTCGAGTCTGACGACCGCAGCGGCGCTGGATGAGGGAGTTTGGCAACCTGAAATCGTGTTGCCCTGAACCGTTGAACAATAGTGTCGCGTGAGTGGTTCCTTGGCTGCGTGCACGGGCAGAGTCATCAAGGCCGGCAATTGTTGAATGATTGTGTTCCAAGCTTCGCCGACGGTTGTTTTCGCCGATTCCAGAACGTTCGCAAGAGCACTCCGGCTTGACTCCGGAAGTCCCAGTTTCAGGCCTTCGGACGTTGTTGGAGTCGGCCTTTCGATTTTGGAATGCTGCTTGAGATATTCATTTCGCTCTTGCAACGGCCAATGGTATTTGGGTGCATTGTCGGTGAGAATATCAACCGGCAGCGCGCAGACAACCTTGTCGTTGTGGACGCAGATGAACTCACCCGTGTCGTTGACCGAGCCAATCACCGCAGCGGCTACTTGGTGCTCTTTGCACAATGCGAGAACTTCCTCGGCCTTGTCTGGAGTCACAGCACAGAGCATGCGCTCTTGCGATTCCGACAAAAGATATTCAAACGCCTTGAGGCGCGCAGTGCGGGCAGGAATCAGATTCAAGTCGATGGCAACACCGCAACCAGAACGCCCGGCCATTTCGACGCCGCTGGATGTGAGTCCGGCAGCACCCATGTCTTGCAATCCGACGACGATTTTTTTCTTCAAAAGTTCAAGTGTCACTTCAAGAAGTTTCTTTTCGGCGAACGGATCGCCCACCTGAACTGTCGGCTTGAGCGATGCCGACGCGTCGCCAAAAGTATCGGAGCTCATGGTTGCACCATGAACGCCATCACGTCCGGTAGCGCTGCCAAAATAGATCAACAGGTTTGCGCCTTGCGGGAACAATTTCTTTTTTGAATTTTC
>JBDLRR010000162.1:0-7795 GCA_039799985.1 Pseudomonadota bacterium
TCTGTGTGAGGTCATCAGGGCGAATGAATTTGCGCCAGTCATGTGTTCCACGCGGAATCCGTCCGGAAATCCATTCGAGCGCCACGATCATCCATGCGAACGAAAAAACAGTCCGGTTGATTGTGTCATACAAAAAAAGCCCACCCGGTTTCAGCACTCGGTGGACCTCTTTGAGGACCGTCTCCAGGTCAGCCACATGCTCCAGCACATCGACGCACACCACAACATCAAAAGAGGCATCTGGTGCCGGAATCTTCTCGCCGGTACCGACCCGGTAGTCAATTGACAGTCCGTTCGAAAGTGCGTGCTGCTTTGCCACACCCAACAATGGAGCGGAGGGGTCGACTCCAACCACACGTGCCCCTCTGCGAGCCAATTCTTCCGAGACAAATCCACCGCCACACCCAAGGTCCAGGATGCTCTTTTGAGCCCAGTCAGAACAGACCTGATCGAAGTACTCAAATCGGGCTGGGTTCAGATGAATAAGATCCTGAAACGGGCCCGACTCGTCCCACCAGGTTCCCGCCAAATCGCTGTATTGCTGCAAATTGTTCATCGTCAGAGTCCGCCCAGTGGATCAAGTTGGCAATCATAAAACAGCTAGTATAAAGCAGTCGTCCGTTGTTTAGAGTGCACAACAGCCGAATAAAAAGGCACCTGAAACAGGAACCCACATGACGAACAAGGATGCCATGCGAGCGTTGTTTTTCCAACCTGGTGCAGAGCAGAATCTGCGCCATCTTGTGGAACGCAATCTTGACGCAGCCCTGAATTTCTTGAATCCGCGCAAGGAAAACAAACTCCACAGCGACCTCAACCTGCCGGACCTGGAAGCGCTTTTTCATGAAGTCGACATTCCCGTTCAGGGAATGGGTGTCGAGAAAGCACTGGAGTTCGCCAGTGAGCGCGTGGTCAAACACTCGGTTCACGTGGCAGACCCTCACTACATCGGTCACATGACCGGCGCGACTCCCTATTTCCATCTGGGTCTGGAACTTCTGATTGCTGCTCTCAACCAAAATGTCGTAAAAATTGAGACAGCCTTGGCCGGCAGTTTTGTTGAAGGTCAACTTTTGGCCTGGATTCATCGTCTCGTATTTGGAAAAAACTCCGACTACTACAAAGCACGCATGCACAAACCTGATTTGTGTTTTGGAAATGTAACAAGCGGCGGAACCATGGGAAACCTGACCGCGCTTGCCGTGGCACGCAACAAGAAAATCCCCCGATGCAAAGACTGGGGAGTTTTGGAAGCTCTTGAGCGGATGGGCAAACGCAAAGTTGGCATCTATGCCAGCAAGCGGGTGCATTATTCAATCCGAAAAGCCGCGTCAGTACTTGGGCTCGGCACACAGTCGGTGCACGAGATCCCGGTGATTCCTTTCACCAACCAAATCGACCTGACTGCTTTGGAACGAACAATGATGCAGCATCAGGCTCAAGGTATTTTGCCTTTGGCAATTGTCGGCGTTGCCGGAAGCACCGAAACCGGCAGCGCGGATGACCTGCAAGCATTGGCTGCATTGGCTCAACGAACTGGCGCCTGGTTTCACGTTGACGCCGCCTGGGGTGGCCCGCTTTTGCTTTGCAATGAAGGGCGCAAATTGTTCGCCGGCATCGAACTCGCAGATTCGGTGATCATCGACGGACACAAATTGTTTTATGTCCCCATGGCACAGGGAATGGTTTTGTTCCGTGATGAATCTGCCCTCGACGTGCTGCGCCATACCGCCCGCTACATCATCCGATCTGGTAGTGTGGACTTGGGAAGAACAAGTCTGGAAGGCAGCCGCCGTTTTGATTCCTTCAAACTTTGGTTTGCACTTTGGACAATCGGCAGCAAGAACTATGCTCAACTCATGGAGTATTCGCTCTCGCTTGGGCGTTCGTTTGAGAAGCTCATCAACGAATCCGATTGTTTCGAATTGACCAGCGAAGTGAAAACCAACATCGTCACCTGGAGGTTTGTTCCGGCCGCCTGGAAAACAAAGCTTCAACGACTCAGACAAAGTGTTGTCGAGCAAAAACGTGAGGACGTCAGAGTTCCCACGCTGCACCAATTGACCGCCCTGCTCAACGAAACCACCGTTGAAATACAAAAAATCCAAAGACAAAGCGGCAAAAGTTTTGTTTCGCGCACAACCCTCGAATCGGTCATTCCAGGCTTTGACACCGTCGTATTTCGGGCAGTGCTGTTTCATCCACTCACGTCTCCGCAAGCACTGTCCGAAGTGTTGTCTGAGCAAAAGAGCATCGGGGAATCTGTTCTTGCCCGCCTCTGGCCGAAGTTTGAATCCCAACTTGCGGAATGGGAAAAGCCTATTTCGCAGGCAACGGAAAACTGACTCGGGTCAAATGCGTGCGTTTGATTGCCAAATGCTCCCAAGTGCTTAAACTTTGGATCAGTCGCCAGTCGATTTGCCTTGGAGGATTTCAATGGCTGAAAAGAAAGCAAACGTCCGCACCCTTCCACTGTTGCCTCTGCGGGAGCTTCTTGTATTTCCGCACACGGTGGTACCGCTGTTTGTAGGACGTGAGAAAAGCATCAAGGCTCTTGACGATGCGATGTCGCGCAACCGGGAAATCTTTCTGGCTGCGCAACGAAAATCGAAGACAAACGACCCCACACCAGAAGAAATCTACGAGTTCGGAACGATCGCACAAATTCTTCAGCTTCTTCGCCTGCCCGACGGCACGGTCAAGATTCTTGTTGAAGGCAAGCGTCGCGCCAAAGTCAGCAGATATGTTGAAAGCAACGACCTTCTCGTCGTCGAAGTTGCCGAAATTGCCGAACCACCAGGGCAAGCAGTCGAAAACGAAGCCTTGGTCAGAACCGTCAAGGCTGCCTTCGACACCTACGTCAAGCTCAATAAAAAAGTTCCGCCAGAAATGGTCTTCTCCATTTCGTCGATCGAAGACGAAAGCCGACTCGCCGACACACTGGTCGTGCAGTTGGCAAACCTGAAGCTGGCTGACAAGCAACGCATTCTTGAGACTGTTGACCCAGCAAAGCGCCTTGAGGAAATTTTCTGAATCATCCAGTCCGAAATTGAAATCCTTCGGGTGGAAAAGAAGATCCGTGCCCGCGTCAAACGCCAAATGGAAAAAACCCAAAAAGAATACTACCTGAATGAGCAAATGAATGCGATTCAGAAGGAATTGGGCAACTTCGACGACTCGCGCACAGAAATCGCCGAGCTTGAAAGCAAGATCAAGTCCAAGAAACTCTCCGACGAAGCGCGTGATCGCCTCAAAAAGGAAATCAAAAAGCTTCGCGGCATGAGCCCGATGAGCGCCGAGGCCACCGTCGTGCGCAACTACATCGACACCACGCTCGGACTTCCTTGGGGCGAATTCAGCACATTGCTGCGTGATCCGAAATTCAGCGAAGAAGTGCTTGAAGCCGATCACTTTGGTCTCGACAAAGTCAAAGAACGAATCCTCGAATTTCTTGCGGTGACAAGTTTGTCCGACAAACTCAAGGGCCCCATTCTTTGCCTCGTGGGTCCTCCGGGCGTTGGTAAAACAAGCTTGGCGCGCAGTATCGCTCGTGCAACCGGACGTGAATTTGCACGCATCGCTTTGGGTGGCGTGCGCGACGAAGCGGAAATCCGCGGACACCGCCGCACCTACATTGGAGCAATGCCAGGCAAAATCGTTAATGCCCTCAAGAAGGCTGGCACCAGCAATCCGGTCATTTTGCTCGACGAAATCGACAAGATGAGTTCAGACTTCCGGGGTGATCCGGCGAGCGCGATGCTTGAGGTTCTTGACCCCGAGCAGAACTCGACTTTCAACGACCACTACCTCGACATGGACTATGATCTTTCCCAGACATTGTTCTTGGCGACGGCCAACAACCTGCATACCATTCCGAAGCCGTTGTTGGACCGCATGGAGATCATCACCTTGGGCGGTTATACCGAGCAGGAGAAGGTCAATATCGCTCAAAGACATCTCGTTCCAAAGGCTGCAAAGTCCAACGGACTCGAGGCCACAGGATTGAAGTTTGATGATTCCGCGCTGGAAGAACTGATTCGCTACTACACCCGCGAAGCAGGAGTCCGTAGCCTGGAGCGTGAAATTTCGAGTGTCTGCAGAAAGATTGCCCGTCAGCTGCTCAAACAAAAAACCGAGGCAGAAACAACAACCAAGCCAACAAAGGGCGAAAAATCTGCCAAGGCAACGGCAGCTGCAGTTGCAGCCCAGTCAGCTGCATCAACAACTGCCACAAGCGACAAGACGGCCCAGCCGACGACAACCACCGAGATCATCAAACTTGATGGCATCAAGGCACCAGCAGTCAACGACGCAACGATTCGCGAGAACCTGGGGCCACGCCGCTTCAGCATCAGCGAAACCGGCGCACGCGATGAAATCGGCGTATGCCAAGGCCTTGCCTACACCGAAGTGGGTGGTGATTTGCTCATCACTGAAGTCTCGATCGTCACGGGTAAAGGCAATCTGAAGATCACAGGCAAGCTTGGCGAAGTCATGCAGGAGTCGGCTCAGGCAGCGTTCAGCTACGTCCGCTCTCGAGCGACCTTTTTGGGATTGGAAGAAGACTTCTATTCGAAGATCGACATTCATGTTCACTTCCCAGAAGGAGCGATTCCGAAGGACGGCCCAAGCGCGGGCATCACGATGGCCACTGCTCTTGTCAGCGCGCTCACCAAACGTCCCGTCAGTCGCGAGATTGCCATGACAGGTGAAATCACCCTGCGTGGACGCGTTCTGCCGATTGGCGGATTGAAAGAGAAGCTCCTGGCAGCGCATCGTGGCGGCGTGAAGAAAGTCATCATTCCGCATGAAAATTTGAAGGATCTTCACGAAATTCCAAAGAACGTGCTTGAAAAACTCACGGTCGTGGGTGTGGACCATGTGGACTCTGTTTTGTTCCATGCGCTTGCCTGGACAGAAACCGATGAACTGCAGACCAAACTCAAGACTGCTGCAGAACTTGCATCTCTGACAGCAAATCAACGCAGCAACGCACCCGACACCATGCGGCACTGACATTTGCGCCACATCCCTGCCGCGAGGCAAAAATCGCCCTCTGTTAGGCTCTAACCAGAGCCACAGAGGGATTTTTTTATGGACGTCGAATTTGTTGAACATCTCAAAACCCAATGGTTGGGAATGATCGATGCACTCGATGACCCGCTGGCGCTGATTGATGAAAACTTCAATATCCGCCGACAAAACCGTGCCTATGTTGAAAAGGCTGTCAATCCCGAGCAACTGGGCATCACGGAATTTCGTGGAAAGAAATGCTACGAGGCATTCGCCGGCCGCAATGCTCCCTGTCCCGACTGCAAGGTGCAAAAGGCCCGACTCGACGGGCTCAAATCAACCTGGCACAGTCGCGAACTGATCAACGGTCGCGAGCTCGAAATCCGTGTCAGTCCTAATGTTGACGTGGAACACACGAATGGCGCACTCACGGTGGTTCATTATCGTGACGTCACACAACAACGCGCATTGCACGAAAGCCTCGCCCGCGCCGACAAACTCGCAGCCTTGGGTAAACTGGCCGGTGGTGTCGCCCATGAGATCAACAGCCCATTGGCAGGCATCATGGCCTTTGCGCAGATGGCATTGCGCGAAATGACGGCGGAAGATCCGCACCTCGAAGACATGCGTGAAATCGAAGCAGCCGCCCAAAAATGCAAGGTGATTGTTGAAGGCTTGCTTGGGTTTGCACGTCAGGATGCACCTGAAAGTGTGGAAAAGTTCGACCTCGTCGATTGCGTTGAATCAACACTCCGGCTTTCGCGCGCCATCCTGAGGAAAGAAAGAATCCAGGTCACGATCAACACCCCCCAGAATCCAATTCTTATTGAAGGTTCGCGTGGAAAGATTTCACAGGTTGTGCTCAATCTGGTGACCAATGCGATTTATGCCATGCGCGATGGTGGTGGCGAACTTGAAGTCACCATCCTTGAAAACGAAAACAACATCGAAATGAAAATTCGTGATTCAGGCACAGGAATTCCCAAATCACAGATCGCGAAAATTTTTGATCCATTCTTCACAACAAAGCCTGTGGGAGAAGGCACTGGCCTGGGATTGGCGATCTCTTACTCGATTGTCACCCAACACAAAGGCTCGATATCGGTCCAGTCGAGCGAAGGGGTCGGTACCACCTTCACCGTGACTTTACCTCGGCTGTCCTCATTTTCAGATCAGCAAAATGAGCAGGAAAGACTATGATTGACGTCAAGGATCTGGAAGCATTTCTGGCAATCGTTGATGGTGGATCCATCTCGCACGCCGCAAACGGTCTTGGACTCACTCAGCCTGCAATCAGTCTGAAATTGAAAAAAATTGAAGCCGAGCTGGGTGTAAAATTGTTTCAACGCACACCGCGCAGCATGGTGCCGCTGCCGACCGCCGAGGCAATCGTTCCGCAGGTCAGAGAGATTCTCAATCGGTTCGATGGAATCAAAGAAAGTCTGACGGAAGAAATCGAAGCCATCGATGGCACCGTGCGCATTGGCTGCCTGATGGGTTGGTTCGAAAGTCTGTTTCTACCAGCCTTTGCCGGTGTAAATCAGAAAACTCCAAAACTTCAGCTCAAACTGCACGTCGACCAAACAGCAAACCTGCTTCATATGGTCACCCATGGTCAACTCGACCTTGCCGTCGTGGCGCAGCCTTTCGACTATACAGAAGGCGTTCATGCCGAAAAACTCCTGGACGAAGAGCTGGTCCTGTTCGGCAAGGCACTGCCAAAGACCGGAAGCAAAGAGGAAAGAAAACAGGCTCTATTGAATCGTCCTTGGGTGACAATGAACATTCCAGACTCGATTGTCGACACCTTCTGGAATGAACTGTTTGATGGCGAGGCGTTCCCGTGGCCAAAAGTTCAAGTTGCTGCTTGTCTCGACCACATTATTGCGATTCCCAAGGTGGTCATGTCCATTGAAAATGCTTTGTGCGTCATTCCCAAACAAATTGTCAATCAAACTTCAATTCCGGCAGGATTCGCAGTGGAGAGTGCATCGATGCAAAAAAATGGACTCTACATGATTGCCCGCTCGGGATGCCTTGATTTGAAACGCTTTTCAATTGTCGCAGAAGAACTGCGCAAATGCTCTCGTGCGCTCTCTCAACCAGGACTCAATGGAGCCAAGTCAACGTGACAGATATCGCAAAAAAAATCGCCGTGCGGATTGCAATCGGCTTTGCCGGACTCGGCATTGCCGCAGGCGGTTTTTTGCTCTGGACACCAAAGTCACAACAAAAAATGCAGGCGATGGTCATCCTGCCACCCGCGAAAAAACTTGGCACCCAAGGGGAATTGTCCTCAGAAAAAATTGCAACCCTGCTCGCAGAGTCAAATTTGGTTCCTCGTTCGAACCCTTCAGCTCCAGTTGAAGAACCTGAAATTCCGCCAGGCATCAGCCTTCCCCCGGATGCAGACATCCTCGGATTCGGAAACTCCAAATTTCTAGTCGACAGCCGCTGGGCGACAGTCCGCTATATCGGCGACTCTCCTGCCGGAGCAGGACTCACAGGCAACGAGTTGAATCGAAGCCAAATAGAGGCTCTGGGCCGCGACAATGACTCGATCCCGGTGATTACGACAGCTCAAACCATCAACGAAATGATGGATCAGTACTTTGTTCCTCTGCTGCGCAGTTTGCCGCGAGGAGAAGAAATTCTCTCTAAAATCAAGGTTCAGGCAGCGTATTTTGCGCCCCGCTCGCCTTCTGTCAATGGCTCGGAACTGGAGCGTGACAACGCCTTCGTGATTGGTGTTCAATCTCTGTATATCCATCCAAATTCGTGT
>JBDLRR010000163.1:0-14598 GCA_039799985.1 Pseudomonadota bacterium
TAAAATGGGCCGAATACAGAAACCCAGGACTGATGAGACAACCGGTCAAGTTGGAGTTGGTCACTCGATACTCAATATCGCTGTATTTGCAAATTTGCTCTACCGAAAACACGGGGCTCACGATGCAGTAATCCAAGCCCTCCTGATACATTTTGATGTCTTTTGAGATATTCAAATTCGAAGACTTTTTAAGATAACTGACTTGCGCAACTTTCGTGTTGAGTGTGACCACAATTCCTCCGGCTTGTGTGCCACCCTCTTTGGTTGTCGCGCCGGTGCCCGGTTGACTCTGAGTCGACAATACCGCCGGCTTGCAAAGCTCATTGCGTTCAATTTGTGCGAGCGTTCTTTTCTCTTCAACTGGTGAACCCTTGCTCGACGCGCAAACGACCTTGAACGAATCTGCGACTTGAGCATCGGGTTCAATGCTGATCGCCATCAAAAAGCCCTCTGGTTTCTGTTCGGCGGCCAAACTCGAAGTCTGCGCGTTGTTTGAATCGACGCAGCCGGTAATGGCAAATGGCAGAAAAAATAACGATAACAGCCTGGAGAAAACCATCTCTGGAGGCCTCCGAAACAAGCAGAAGCGTATTTCGAAGCGTTTCGGAATTTGCAGCCGCCAACTTGAACAGAAAAAAATTCAATCAATGAGGTCAGACATTTGCAACTGAAGTTTAGTACCAATCAAGCAGACTTCTGCTGATCCATCAAGACGTCGTGACGCAGAATTTTCTCAAACAATCTTCTCTTGATACTTTCGCGAACTGAATCGTCGGTTGCCTCTGAAAGACGCTCGGATAATTGGGCAATCTCCTTCTTCAACTGCAACACAGGCGGAATGAAACCGGCATTCTTCAAGATCCTTTGGGACAAACGGAGATGCAGGGGTACAAATTGTCCATCGTCCAAATCCAGAGGTTGTCCCTTCAAACTCAAGTTGTCGAACTCACCGTTGTCGATGGCCTCCCGAATTTTATTTTCAGCAATAATTTCAAAAGCATTCATGAGATCAACACTCCTCTCGGGCGTTTCTTCCCTTCTTACAGTGTAAAACATCGGAAAAATGCGGTCATTTCGTGAGTCATGTCATCAGCGAACGCTTGCACGATGGCCCCAGTTCAATCCAACATGCCGATTGAACGCATTTTTTTGGCAGAGAAAGGAATTGCCAAATAAGTTACGATCCCCAAACCTCGTCGAGGAACAAAATGTGATCGCACCCGTTGTTTCGACATTTTTGAATGACACTGCAAACAAGTGCGCCTTCGTCATTCATGGTCTGAATACAAATCCAAAGCGCATGCACGACCTTGCGCGACTCGCACAAAATGCTGGATTTGAAACAACCATCGGCATTCTGTCGGGCCATCACAACAACCTAAAATCCGAGGACAGTGCGACCATTTCTGCGGAAAATTGGCAATCTGAATTCTTGAACCAGTGGAGTAATGCAACAAAAAAATGCATCAATCGCTACGACCAAAAAATCTTGATTGGGTATTCACTCGGAGCACTACTTGGCTTGACGCTTTTTGACGGAGCAACTCAAATTGAAAAGCCGACAAAAATGATACTCGTTGCACCGGCGCTGACACTGCAAAACAAAACCCTCCTCATCCGGGCGATCAGTTTTATTCCTTTCGGCGGACTTCCAAGTGCAAATCATCCAGACTACCGGGCACGAGCATGGACACCCTTCAGCGAATACGCTGCACTCTTTAAATTGAATGATGGATGGAAAAAGACGGCATGGAGCAAGACAGCGCAAGTGCCGACATTGGTCGCACTTGAAGCAAAAGATGAGCTTGTTGATTCAAAGAAAATCGAGCAACAAATTAAAGAACGTCAAATGACTCACTGGACCATTGAGTGGATTTCAAATCAATCCTCGCAGCTCAAGCCAAAATACCACCACTTGATTATCGATGAGCGGAGTCAGGGTGCCGAGCAATGGAAAAAATTCTCGGAACGGGTGATGAAATTTCTTGCGGAGAATAATCCACTCAAATGAAATCGAGCCGCCATGAATCTCGAAATAAAAAAAGACAGAGTCGCCTGAGAACAGCGGCAATTCTGTCTATTGCAGGCGTTCAATGCATCGCCCTCGCACAACGTGGAAAGTTAACCGAACAGACAGAAGCAAAAATGGTGTCACCATCAGATGGAATTTCTGGCTTCTTCGATGCCAATATGACATCACCCAAAAATTTGGCTTTTGATTTTCCGACCTTCAGGCTTGACTACGGAATCAGCCCCAATCTGACTATTGGAACCAATGCCTTGGCTCTGGTGTCATTGCTGAATTGGGCCTCAAGTCCGGGACGCAATGCGACTCCCATTCTTCAAGGAAAAATAAGGTACAGGGTCTTTTCAACCGGCACGTTGGCATCGGCCCTGACTCTTTATGCAGGGAGATTCTCGGGGCTTGGTGGAAGCACCCAGGTCAACAGTCCGTCAATCAATGAAAGCGTCTATTTCCATCTTGCAAGCCTGAATACTTCTGCAACATTTGCCGGTGGTCAGTGGGGCGGCTCATTCGCATCCGGAAGCTTGCAGCAATCTCAGGGAACAGACGGCACACTCAATCACTCAGCGAGCAGGAGAAACATCAATCTGGCTTCCTTGTGGCTGAGACCCAGATTCAGTGAGACACTCGAAAGCGATCTTCTGTTGACAACCTGTCTGGCAAACAATTTCGTCTCGGAGTCAGGTACGGCAAGAATTGACATCAGCGACACATGCTTTGGTGACAAAAGAACGGACCCGTTGCTTCGTGCACTGTTGAGTTGGCGGTCGAGCCCAAATTGGCTCTGGTCGCTGGGGGTCGTCTGGTACAAGGCGTTGAATCTCGAATACGGACTCCCTGTTTTTGGACTGAATTATTCAACTCCCGTCTTCACCACAGGAGAATCCGATTAATGAAAAAAAAGAAACAGTCCCACCACATACTTGGGATGACTCCAGGATTTTGCATGGGGTTCGCAACACTTCTACTTGGATGTTCTCAGTCACCTGCAAAGCCAATTGCTCCCTACCGAGCGATCGTTGTCAATTTTGTTCCGGGGGTAGCACCAGCGCAAGGAACTTGGGAGATGGGCGAAAAAATTCTGTCCACTCTTGAAGATCCAGACACAATGAAGGGTGCCCACTTCGACATCCTCACCGGACAGAAACTCTCTATAGATGCAACGGTCGGCTCATTGGTCTCGGGAAAGATCACCGGAAATTCAACAGGGGCCGCAGTCCGATACGACGTAAAGAACAATGTCATTGTTGCCCGCGACACCAGCACACTTCTGCTGTTCTCAACCTTTCATGCCTTTGAAAAGATGTTTGACAGTTTGGAGTCAATATCTGGCCTGAAAGTTGAGACGCTGAAAAACGCCATCGGAGGAAAATACAAGATATATTTCGAGCCGACCATCGAAGAAGGAAGTTCCCAATCCAACGCGCGTCTGACATTCAAATTGAACGCCGCTTTTTATTCAGAAGCTGATAATTTCTTGCTGTTTCGAAGGTCTGAGCTCGAGAAGGTTCCATTGGCCGCGAATATAAAAGTGATTTCCCATGAATTCGGACATGCGCTTTTCAAGTATTCATTCTTTGAGCAAAAAAGCGAAAGATGTTCTGCCGTCAACGAAAACGAAATTGCGGCCAACACCAGCAACAAATTTTTTCCGGGTCGATTTGCCACCGAATTCGCTATATCTGGCTTCAACGAGGGCTATTCTGACTTCAACAGTTACGCTGTGACGGGTGACGTCAATCCAATCGAAGGAAGCCTGGAGATTGAGGACCTCGACAAACGCTCACTCGCAGGAAAAGCATTCACATTCTCTCAGCTCAAAAACACGGATGTTTGTGACAAGAAATTTTATTGTATCGGAACATTGTTTGCCCGCGCACTCTACAAGACCTCTCAGATCTACCAAGGCAAACCTGCTGAACTGCAGGCCTTCAGCCGCCGCGTCTTTTCAGCACTCACAAAAACCGGTTTAAACATGAAATCTCAGCCTGCGCTCGATCTGCTTCCACTGCCCAGACGAGAAGTCGCTTCATGCCAGCACTCCAACACAATTTCCATCTCGTATGATGGGGCTGTTTCCGGCGCATTTCTCGCTGCCTTCCTTAAAGGACTCTCTGTTCCGGAAGAGCGAGCTGCTCTTTGCAACGCTCTGGTTGAAAATTTCGCCAACGAGGGATTTCCAACGGAGGCCCGCGGTGCCTGCACTCCTTGACATATTCATGCCCATTTTCAGCGTCGGAATTGGCTATGGTGTTTCCAATCAGCTCGACACCTCAAATGTGGAAGTTCAGGTTCCGGCTATCGAGGCTTTCGGCCAAGGATATGTGCCTTTGCCGCTGGAGAATCTTTTTCTTCGCCCAACAATCCGTTTTGGTTACGAGAAGCCCGATCGCAAAGATGATTCGCAATCGCTTGCCATCAAGGAAAGCTCACTGAAATCTCTGCTCGAATTGGGGATTGTTCACGATGGCTTGCTCGTTCCCGCTATTTCAGTTCAAGCCGGAATGATCAAACGAATTTTGACCCTGCAAACTGCATCACCGATTGCCCCGGCAGGCGGTGGCTCGCTAACACGCAACGAGTACCTCTGGAATTTTGGTCTGACGCTTGGATTGGGATTGCCCGTGCTGAACGGACGCATCATTTTAGAGCCCTATTATCGCTTTGTTCGAATCGAGAAAGACCTTCGCCAGACTTCGCAGATGGGAGTTGAGTTGAGTGTTGCGGTTCCGTTTGAACCCATGTCCAACCCAGACGACAAGATGTTAAGAAACTGACATTGCTTGATTATTATTACATTTTTGGGTCAAATTCATCTGATCCAAGAAAGTCGTTGCAAGCTCTGAATTTCGACTGCTACAGTCTTTCAGGACTCAAGAGCGAGGTTGTCGTGAGAGAACAAATGTCGTTATCTGAAATTTTGCAATCCGGTACAGCCGACGTTGGAATTGACTTGCCTGGGTCAACCTTGAGCAAGGTCGTTTCCGATCTTCAGGACACGCGCCCGGGCCCCGGACTGCTCCGCTTTTTCACGTCGACGATTTTATTGATTGCTTCGCTTGTGATGTCTTGGCAGTTCAACACCTCTGATTTTGGATACTATGCATTTGCCGCACTCGCTGGAGTGTTCTTTGCTGCGTCCGCTGTCACAACCCATGATGCCATCCATCACACTTTGACTGGCTTGGAATTGTTTGACGAAGTCTCTGCGCGGTTTGTGACCTGGCCGGTGTTTTGGCCTCATGGTGTCTATTCTGAACTGCACAAGCTCCACCACAAAATGAACGGAGTCGATCTGCGCGACCCTGAGCGCGTGACTCATACCGAGTCGGAATATGCTGAGGCAGGACTGCTGACGAAGTTCTACATTCGTCATCAACTCCTCATCGCAGTCTTTGTGGCCGGAGGAGTTGGAATGATCGCCGGTCATCTTTATCGGGCCAGAAAATTTATAAGACAGTCTCGCGCACTGCGCAGGCAGCTCGCATTTGACGTTCTTGGTATTCTCATTGTCAACGGAGCACTCTATTCGTTGGCGGCCTATCATGGGCAATTGGGCAAGGCGGTCCTTCTCTATTTTTTGGTTGAGCGCATCGGCGGCGGGCTGCTGCAGTTCAGAGCCCATATTGAGCATTATGGGCTGTCGGGCAAGCGTACAAACTATTTTGCAACCCAACTTCACACTTGCCGCAACATTCAAACAAATACCACGATGTCATGGTTGATGAATGGACTCAACTTTCACTCAATTCACCACGCTTTTCCTAAAGTGCCTTTCTATCATTTGGAAGAGGCAACCCGTCGCATGAATGCATTGCTCGAGACGAACAATGCTGAAGCGATGCCTCATGCACACGGATACCTGCGCACCTTTGTTCGATTGTCGGGTAAGATGATGTTGCTGGGTGACAAAACACCCAACTTTGTCCAGTCTCCGACCGCAACTATGGAATAAATGTACGAAGCGGCTTCCGCGCCACCGGCATATAGGGAAGCCTGCAGTACTCGTTCATGACCCTGCCAAGTTCGTCGGGCACGCACGAACGTTCCTCAACAGTCAATCGCTGATCTTTGTCGGGCACCAGAAGAGATTTGGATTCACATTGCCAATGGCTGTTCGATGAGCTGATGCGCAGGATTGGTCCCAAGCCAAAGCGATAATCTCGAGTCTTCAGGGCACAAATACTCAGACTTGCAGGATCTGATTCCGGCAAGACGATCAATGTCGGCGTGCAGTACAAAGCATCTGGAAAAGAATTCGAGCACTGATCTTTCAACCAACCAGGCATACTCAGGGCAGCAGCTCCTTTGCTTGAATTCAACCAGTTGTGCATTCCGAACACATCCGATCGCGAGCCTTCGTAGCGCCAGTCGAATTCCGTCAAGACACATCGACTGTTGATTTCTTGCGTCATGTCCAAAGGACTCTGAGACGATGTTTCGTGATGGGCGCAAACCAGAGTTGGTGAGTTGGTAGGAGTGGACGACCCGGAGTAGGCAAACAGTCCACGCCCGGTGACAGGATTGTGCGAACAGGTGATTGTTCTTTGATCCGATTGTCTGCAGTTCGGTTTGCCATCCCAGGTTTCATCCAAAGGAGACTTTGTAGTATAGGGATTCTGGGGGTCGTTTTCGGGTGAACGGGCGCATCTTTCGGCGTGGATCTTGTTTGCAACGATCGTGAATCGGGATGTGGCACCTTTACTTTTTGAGCTCGCGAGAGCATCAAGGCGTCGGCAATCCTCAACACTCATTGCATTGCCTTCGTTCAAGTCTGCAGCCATCAAGATAAAATTCAGTGTCTCATCCAGGCGAGTCAATTCAGCACCCGAAGCCGAGAGGCTGATGGATGCCGAACAAATCCAAAAGGCGGCCATGCGCTGCAAGCAAATCAATTCCATCGGATCCTCCTTGGTGGAAGTTCCCTCAACAGTTCATCGCCGTGGACAAAAATACAAAATTGAAATTTGAAAGTGAAAAAAGATTTGCCCGCCTGAAAACGACAGACGGGCATAATTCACATGACGCTGAAAACCTGGATCGAAACGGATGTTCAATGGGACGCGTCAACGATACTCAATTTGCCACTCGATTTTGGCTTCTTTGGAGTCGATGAAAACAGTGAATTGGCATCGAGTACCTGATCAAGCCGCTGACCAGACGGTGTACCGGAATTGGACTTCATCCAGCCCAAAAAACCTGAGACCAGCGTCAGCGCCACAAATGCCGAAAAAAATCTGTAAAGCATCCCAGGCCCTCCCAAAGTCAGATGCCCTTTTGGAGAGCTAACAAGAATTGAAGCGGCTGCCAAGAACTTTTTGGCCCCTCAGTCAACCCACAGAAACCCATATTTTTAAATAATAAGTTTCAATTAAATGATTATTTTTTGCTATTGATTTCTGGCAGGTGTCCACCTGCATCAGGGTTGGCAGATGCCAATTTCAGTAGCCTACAAACATCATCATCGTTGACTTCCTCGAATGCGGAATAAAACTCGCCCACAGCTCCAAACAAAGTTGGCGAGTAGAGGCATTCGACCGCGTCGGCAAATCGATGCATCATTTCCAGACCTTCTTGTGATGAAACTGGCACGGCAGTAATGATCTGAGCAGGCTGCTTTCTTCGGACCCACATCAGTGCTGCGCGCATTGTGGCTCCCGTTGCGACACCATCATCGACAATTATCACTGTCTTGTTGTGGAGGCTGATTTGCGTTGCAAGTTTTCGCCAACGAAAATCCCGCAAGCGGAGAACTTCCAAACTTTTTTTGAGCCAAAGGCGTAATTGCTCTTTGGGTATCTGCAGCACGTCTTCATCTTCTGGATAGAAATTCCCTTCAACATCCGCTGCTCCCAGCGCAAATTCCGGAGCCAATGGGGAGGCTACCTTTCGCACGGGAACCAATCCCAATGGGCAATTCAAACCCTGTGAAAGATAAACTCCCATGGGAACAGCTCCACGCGGAATAGCCAACACGACGGTGTTTTGCGATTTGAATTTGATCAGCTTTTCGAGCAGCAAATTAGCTGCATGTAACCGATTGTTGAAAATCATCCCTGCTTTCCTTTGGTTTTGGCTTCTTGGGCACTGCTCGTGCCAGCTGCTTAAGACAATTTCAAAAGATGCCGAGCAGACTGAAAGATTCGGAGATCGTTTTGGGAGAACCAGTGATGATCTGTCGACCCGCAGAAGCCACCTTTAGCCGGCTCTTCCCGGTGGTAGCGCTTGCAGTCATCACAATGCTCCCTGGTTGCGGAGACCCAGGCCAGACCGAGATTTCCTCGTTGCCGGGCAGCAATTCGAACGAAAACAATACAGATACCAACTCGAATAAATCTTCAGCGGTCACAACATCGCCAGTTGCAACTTCGACGCCCGAAGCAGGTCGCTACGCAGAGTACATCAAGCTGAACCCTGTCTCCAGCTACTATACTCCCTATGAACCAAAGCTTCTCTTTTATTCACTGTACGTTAACTGCTCCGGTTGCCATGAGTTCATTGGCAGTTTGTCGGTCGTGAAGTCGAAACTCGAAAAAAACAGACCTAATGGCTCAATTCAAGACAGGATTTTGTCGGGCTCAATGCCGCCGAACAAGCCGAAATTTGCGACGTCTGCCGAGGGCAAAGAGCTTCTTCAGCTGCTGAACAGTCTGTAACTCCTACCTAAATAATTATTTTTTCAATTTTCCTTCAGGAAACGATAAAACCGGCCGATTTTGCCTTCATGACACAGGAGGCAGAAGCATGAGCTCCAATAAGAACGCCCCAGTCCAGACGACAGATGCAGACAATTCTCAGGGTCAGAATCTTGCTGAGTTGGCGGGAGAAGGTCGTCCGGTGGAAGCCGCCAGGTCCGACAGACGGCAGGCCCTGAGTTTCTCTGTTGTTGGGGGATTTGCTGCACTGCTGGCGGCCTGCGGCAAGTACGTGGCAAGATTCGACAAAGATGCCTCGAACCTTGCGAACTCTCAGATCGGTAAGAGCGGTTCGGGTGACGCTGGTGGAATTAAAGGTGGTGGTGCCACTGTTGGAACAAACACGACAACCACTGACGGTTCGGGTGGCACAACCGGAACCGATGGAACAGGCGGTACTGGCACCGGAGGAACAGGCACCGGAGGAACCGGCACCGGGGGAACCGGCACCACTGGCTTGAAACCGGGAACATGTCTGCCTGTGAGCGTTCAAGTCGTTGACACTTCATCCGCCAACGCAGGAATCTCGGTGGACGCAGGTGCCATCACTTCGTTCAAACTCTACTACGGAAAATCTTCTCGTTTGCTGGGAATTAAATTTGCCGCCAGCAAACTTGCCGCGGGTGACTTTGTTCACCTGATTTCGAAAGCAGCTCAAGCTGACAATTTTGGAAAAATCGTGGCGACGCGCCGTGTCCAGTCAACCGATGTGGATTCTGCAGGAGTGGTTCGACTTGCTTTCGACACTCTGTCGCTCTTGGGAGGTTTGTACCTGGATGTCGTGATTGTAAGGGCATCCGGAGCAAAATCAAAACAGACCATCGACGTCTCGAGCCCCTACAATAAACACTCAGATGGGCTCGATATAGTTGACGTTGGATACGGGCTGGTCTCTGCTGCGAATCAGACCGTTGTGTATACGGATTCCAAATTCGGCATGTCCGGCTCCCCAAACATGAGAGACACATCTAATATTGGAAACTCGAAGCCGTTAGGTCCCCAATTCAGTGAGGGAACCACTTACACTGCTGCACAGGATTCATCGACCTGGAACGTTTCGTCGTTGGTTTCTTCTTCTACCTACGTTGAAAACATTTATGGCGAGAACGTCAAACCATCTAGTTCTAGTGTAACCAGTTCGAACCTCTTCGTCACGAACAACAGTTTTGCAGTCTACTGCAAACGCACACTCGCTACCAAAGAAGTTTATGTGCGTTACTTTTTCTACGTTGGATAAGGCGACATAAGGGAGATCAGTCATGGCAGAATTGCACAGTGAAGTGACAAGCAAAGAGTTCCGCATGGACCGTCGCCAGCTCCTCAAGTGGACTGCAGCTGCAGTGGCCGTGGGCAAGTTCATGAACTTCCAGGAGGCTCTGGCTGCAGGAGAATGCACCCAAATCGGCAATCTGAGCGATCTCAACAAAGGCCTTGAGGGTGTTTCCAAGATTTTGTCTTCGACAAACGCTGCTGCTGCCAAGAACTTTTTGTATTGGATTGATGGCCCAATGAATGCAGCGTTGAATGGCTTCGGAACCAGCCAGACCACGCGAGCACGACTCTCGTGCACCATGCACCTGCAACAAAGCTCAAATTCGTTTATCGAGACAGTCATTCTGGCCGACGCCAGCTACAACATCATCGCTCAACAATTTTACAATTACGATTCGCGACTGCCAGTGGGAAGCTATGCGCCCTACACGGTTTTCGAAAACCTCCCACTTGATAAGAGCAAAATCTATAAGGTCATTTATGTTCAGAACAATGGAATGAACCCTGCTGTTGTTTACGAACATGAGATCAAAGATCCACAGCCAAGCCGATTTGACTATGCTCACCTGAGCGTGGAAGCACGCACGGAACATATTCTTTCGATCCTGACGAGCGAATTGAACGCTCTGTCGACTGCCACAAGTATGGATGGACTTCCGCCATCGGTGAACTACAGATTCGCGAACTGGGAGGCGGGAAAGACGACTGCCACTGAAACTCCCGGAACCGGCTTTGTGACAACTCCCTTCGGAACCTGGCAAGCTGGCGACCACACTGCGCGCGCCAGAATCCAAAAGATCAATTCCGACAACGGAGACTTCGAGATTCTCGTCGAATTCATGCACAATGACCCGCAGTCGGATGCACACTATATGCGATATTTCCTCGTGCTCGACCCGGTGGGCCGCGTATTGGGTGCAGTTCGAAGAATCAAGGGAGGTGATGGATACCCGACTTCAGTTTCAAATGTTTTGATCAGAAAAGGGTTCTGGACACCCATCAATTTGACCATCTTCAACAGCCTGCCTGACGCTGAAAAGCAGCGCTGCTATGGGCACCGACTTTCAGACAACGCATTGATCACAAATCAAAGTGATCTGACCACATCAGGAGTCCAGATTTTTGCTCGTCTGCACGTGCGCCACAATGACGCGCACACTGCGCTGGACGCAACAGTCGGCAACAATGGTTTCTGGCTACCCGCAGATCCTGCCGACCAAAAATACAAGCAACTGAATGCTGTGAACATCATCAACTGCCCACACATTCAGATCCTCACTGACGACAAATTGCACGCACTCGCTCGTTGCAGCATGCGTTTGCGCTGAGATTAAATCCTTCTGTTCGAATGGTGGCACCCCGCGAGAAAAGCCCCCGGTGAATCAAATCACCGGGGGCTTTTTTATTTATGACGCCCAAAAATCTCATCCTGGTAAACGAACCATCGCCGCAGCCTTATTGGCAGACAACACTGTCTACAGCAGGACCCCGACCACCCGGCGCAGCAGGCTTGAAATCGATTGGCACTGTGACAGCACCGACCCGGAGTCGCAGTTGTTGGGCGTCAACCTCAACAGACTGAATCGTCCCGATTGAAGTTGAAATACCATAAACGTTGGTCTTGACACCATCTGCCTTGTTACGCTGCACATCCGACAAACCAAAACCACGCAAGAAGTTGATATCAAAATCGATCGTACCCAGGATTGGAATATTGCGAACCTTGGCAGTGCACTTCAATGGATTGCGCATTTGCATTGAAAGAAGAATGTTGGTGCTCGCTCCGCCAACCATCAGTATGTCGGTGTTGGCAATCACTTGTCGGGTTGTTTCGTCTGCCGGACCTTCAGGAATGAACCCCTTGATGCGGTTGTAGATGTTGTTCAGGTTGTTGCCCTTCAGCAAAATGCTCAAATTCTTGCGCCAGTCAAAACCAGGTTCGAGAACCACATTTGCAATCGCGGTGAATGCTGCAGAAGGAGTGAGAGTCGGTGGCTGCTGAAAGCCTGGGACTTGAAAGAATTGGATTGGAATATCGACAATACGTTCTGCTTCGGTCACGATCGTGATGCGGCTGGGACGCGACAAATCCAGAAACTTGACCGGACTCAAATTCCCACCTTTGGAATCGGCAATCGACAAGCCGGAAATCGACACCAACTGCTTGCCAACAAATTTGGCAACAACTTTTTGAGCACCAATAAGTCTAAGTCCATTAAAAATCGCAACAGCATTGGCTGCGTTGTTGGTGAGAACCAAACTGGCGTCATTTTTTTCGAGCTTTTGCCAAGGAATCTTGCTGATAAATGACAGCAGAGAATTTGCACCAAAGGTTGAGAACAATTGCTGGACTGTTTTGCGATCAAAATCGGCGCGGGTCAAAGAAATGCTTGTGAGGCTTTTCATGAGTTCATCAAAAACATCTACTCCGGCCTGCCATTGATCTGCTGGAACTCGATCGTCTGGTTGGACGTTGCAATTCTGCAGAGCGAATTCGGCACACCAAGATGGAAAATCGATTGCAACTGCAGAGGCAATGGTCTGAATTTCGGAATTTGTTTTTTCCAAAGTACCACACGAAACAAGTGAGCTGGTCGCTGCGATTCCTCCCAACATCAATCCAACAAAACCCGGACGCAGAGCCAATGCTTTCATGAGGTAACCTCACTTCCAATCAAGGACGGTCAATTTTGAACCCGGACCACCTTTTGCAAGGCAGCAAAAAGCTTGCCATGCGGTGAGTCAAAGCCCAACGTTTTCAAACTCCGCCCAACGACGGAAAAACACGTATCTTTACTAAAGATGTACTGTCGGACAGGAAAGCACAAAATGGCGGACACCGCAAAGAGTTTTTGCACTGTCTACAATTTGAACACCAAAAAAAAAGAACCCAGCACTCATTGAATGCTGGGTTTTTTGAACTCAGTTGAACTGTGATTCAAGGTGCAATGAACCAACTTGTTTGCATCGTTCCCGGTGGGTTGATGTAATCGGCGAACACGTTGGGCTCGATCTTGATACGACGAGCTTGTGTCGTCAGAGTCATCGCACGGCATGCTCCTGCTGGAGAAAGATAACTCGATACCAACACAGACTCCATCAGGTTTGATGTGAATGCATAATCGAGTCCGGTGTTCTCGAATCGATAATAGAATTTTGAATTGAAACTGAAATGCATCAGTGTGCTGTTGATTGCTGTTGCCTGCTGCGAAGTGCATGGATTCATGTAAGCCTGTCCAGAGCAATTGTTGTTGACGAACAACGGAACGGCGCAACCAATCATGTTTCCGGTCACAAGACCCAACTGTTGATTGCTTTCGCTCACGGCATCACCTCCGGGCAACGCGAGTGAATTTGCAACCTGGTATATTGAGTATTTGTCCTCGTTCATGGATCGCACGTACAATCCACTCGCAAGAGAATTCGCCGTCTGGGATGCACCGGTGTAGGGAAATGTCACGTAACTGATAAGCGCACCCAGCGGATTGTCCGCACTCTTGTAAACTTTCAATCCATTTGAAACCGCATTGCAGGTGAATGCCGTGCTGTTGACTTCGCTTGATTCAAGAACGTTGTTGTTTGCAATGCCGTTGCCACGTCCGTCATCCACACCTGATTCGAATTTTTGTCCGCCCGCAGGGCAATTGGGACCTGCTGGCTCCGCTGATGTTTTAACCAATGCACCAGGACCCGCGGGACCCTCTTTGCCTTGTGAACCGCGCTCGCCTGAGGGCCCTTGAGGTCCTTGTGGTCCAATGGGACCTTCAGGTCCCTGTGGTCCTTCGGGACCTTTGTCGGGGGTTATTTTTTTCGCGGCCAACGAGATTGCTTCCGGGTCTATGCTTGTTGCTGATTCCCATTTGTCGCGCATGCAAAAGCGAAACTGGGCCTCGGAGATGATGTACACAAGTTTGCGATGCTGCGAAGCATCACATCGCGGCAGAGAGCGTTCGGTATCGTAAACCGCGGACGATTGATTTGTTTGCACCGCCTCGCCGTACCGGGAAACCAATTTCTTGGAGGATGAACCGAACTCGCACCCTATCATTGCAAAGCAGCCAAGAATTGCTGTGAGTGTGCAAGCCGAATTTGCAGCTTTGGGTACCGTCGTCCCACATCCTTGCTGCACCACGTTGCGTTTCACACTTCGTCCCTCCACGCAGGGGTGTCCGTCCTGACTGGACACACTTTGCCTAGGTGTCGACTGACTGTTGGCTCAACTTGAGAAATATTTTTTAAAAATTCACGAAGCAAAAAAAACGTCCAAATTATCAGCGCTTTGAATAAAAGCAGAAAAACTTGGAGCCCTCGAATTCCATAAAATTCGACTTGGATTGAAGGCAGGTTGGTGAGTGCCGGAAGTATAAAAACAGAATGGAGCCCATATCGGGGCTTGAACCCGAGACCTCTTCCTTACCAAGGAAGTGCTCTACCACTGAGCTACATGGGCGTGAATCCAGGGTGGACACCAACTAGCAGGGTGCCACCCCAGAGTCAAGCCGGGTCAATCCTCGACCAAAAGTCGGATCATTCGCGGCAAAGCGAACGCATCTGTGAGTAAAGGTCGTCCAGGAATTCTTGGTCGAAGTTTTCGCGAACCAGGCG
>JBDLRR010000164.1:0-3864 GCA_039799985.1 Pseudomonadota bacterium
TTTCTTTTCACTCAGAATGGCGACTTCTTTCAATCCATCCGAAAGCAACTTGCCATCGGGAACGGAATGAAGACTGACACTGATTTTTTGAAGTTTTCCACGCGAATCATCACGCGCGCGGCGCACAGACCAGCGCGCTCTGTATGACTTGCGATCGGCACCGCAAAAATCAACCTCTGCAAAACCCGAACCGGCTCCCTTGCGGAGCAAATTGCGCGCATCGCTGACCGAGACTTTTTCCTCTTGCCCATCGGGCACCGAAATATCACGCTGGGGTGCAGCCAATAGGCGCGGTGTGTTATGGTAAAGGGCGAGGCAAACCATATCGAGCAAGGTGCTCTTGCCTGCTCCGGTCGGCCCGCTGATGGCAAACAAACCCGCACTGGCCAAAGGCTCCCGGGTGAAATCGATTTCGAACCGGCTCTGCAATGAGCAGATATTTTCGCCGCGAAGTGCCAGAATTCTCATGCTTCAACCTCGCCCGAAACATCGCGCATGATTTCTTCAAACAGTCGCCCGAGTTCGTCATCTGGCGATTGCCCATATTTGCGAGCATGAAGATCGCGAAAAACGGCAAGAGGATCGAGCTTGCGCAAGGAATCGAGCCCGGCAAGAGTTGGGCGATCTGCATCTTCTTGCCTTTCGCCACGCGACTCAACCGATGCGCCTGGTCGTGCTGGTGAAATCTTTGCAAGCCTTACGGGCTTGCCTTTGAGAACCGTTTCAATGCGGTGACGCAAATCCGGAACAGGACCGGTCAGCAAAACAGGCACTTCAAGATAAGGCTGTTCAGGAACAGGCAACATGGGCAATTCGAGTTGTGCCAAGGCTGCAAGAACATCTTCAACAGGCATGGGCTTCGCGGGAACGCGCAAGAGGTCTACCGGCCGCTTGATACGCAGAACTTCCAGGGCCACGGAGTTGTCGTCTTTCAATTCACCCAGAACGACCTGGTGCGGATAATTCAGTTCGGAAAACGACATCGGCAAAGGGCTGCCCGAATAGCGAACGTTTTCGCATTCACCCACTTTTTGCGCCAAATGCAGATGGCCCAAAGCAATGTAGCTGAACCCTTGCGCGAGCTCCTGCAACGGAACCGCCTCTTCACCACCAATCACCAACCTGCGTTCCGAGTCGAGCGAACTTGTTCCGCCCCGAGCGTGCAGGTGCCCCATGCCGATGAGTGGAATTTCAGTTCCGTAGCGTTGCCGCGCCTCGGTGATGGCCTGGCGATAGGCGCGCAAAACAGCATCTGTGTATGCGCAGCTGTCCTCTGACCACTGCAAATCGGCGTTCTTGAAAAACGGCAAACCCAGACACAGTGCACGCGGCTTCTCCGTAACGCCTGCTGTATAAAGCGGCAAAATAAAATTTTCACCCGCGGCCAGCCCCGAAGACGCACTTGTCACTCGACCCACAACCGTCGTGCCATATCCTTTGAGCAACTCGGCAGGAGCTTCGAGGCGCGCTCCAGAATCGTGGTTGCCCGCAATCACAATCGTCTGCAGATGTGGGCAACGCCGCCGGGTTTCGACAATGAATTCAAAAAACATGCGTTGAGCAAAGGCTGGAGGATTAGCCACATCAAACACATCGCCGGCAATCAACAAAACGTCGGTCCGGGTGTCGACCAACGTGTCGGTCAACCACGCCAGAAACTGCCGGTGTTCATGGGCACGGTCGAACTTGTGGAAGTCTTGCCCCAAATGCCAATCCGATGTGTGCAAAAACCTCATGGCCGGACTCCCAGGGTGTCAAAATCAATGGGTCGAATTGAAGCCGAGAAACTACATGATCTCCCGCTTTTGGTAAAATCAGGGACGTATCGGCACGACACCACAAGACGTGCCAGAAATGAACCTTGAAAATCAGGGGATTCCCATGACAACTTCTGTTTCGAGCATGAAAGGACGCGTGTGTCTGGTGACCGGCGCAAATTCCGGCATTGGCCGTGAAACAGCCCTGGGGTTGGCCAAGGCCGGCGCCACGGTGCTGGCTGTGTGCCGCGATCGCTCGAAAGGCGAAGTTGCCGTTGCTGAAATCAAAAAAGCATCGGGCTCGAAAAATGTTTCACTTTTTACAGCAGACCTGACAAGCATCGGAGAAATGCGGACTCTGCATGCTGACGTCAAAGAAAAATTTGGCCACGTTGACGTACTGGTGAACAACGCTGGAGCACTGTTCAGCGAGCGCAAAACGACAGACGATGGCCTTGAAATGACCTTTGCCACCAATCACCTCAATTATTTTGTGATGAGTCATCTTTTCCTTGATTTGCTGAAAAAGAGCGCTGCTGAAGCAAAATCTCCGGCCCGCATTATCAACGTTGCATCTGAAGCGCATCGATCAATTCGGGCCGAAACAATTGATTGGCAATGCGAGACGGGTGAATACAAGCCATTTGAGGTTTATGGGCTCAGCAAGTTGGCAAATATCCTTTTCACCCGCGAACTTTCTGCGCGCCTGAACCCTGCAGAAATCACAGTGAACAGCCTTCATCCCGGAGTCGTCAGGACAAGTTTCGGCACGCAGGGAAACTGGGGATGGATGGGCACGCTTTTTAATCTCGCACGCCCGTTGTTTCTCACACCCGAAAAAGGTGCAAGGACTTCTTTGTACCTTGCCTCGGAAGCACAGATCTCCCAGCTCACAGGCTGCTATTTCAAGGACTGCTCGCAAAGCAAACCATCTGCACTGGCATTCAATGATCGAATGGGAAAAAACCTGTGGGAAGTGAGCAAACGCATCACCGGCATGGGTTGAGCAGCGATTTGCCGAACAACCGAATCACGGATGGAACAACTGAGCATGCTTTTCGCAAAATCCGCACAAGCTCAACGCCGACTTCACCTTCACACTGCGTTCATCGCCGCTGTCGTGTGTTCTTTATCAGGATGCGTGAAAAGGTTTTTTCACGAGACTGCCGCCCCGCAAACACTGCAAGCATTCGGCGGCGAAAGAATTGCAATTTCGAACCTTGGTTTGGGCTGGTGCTGGTATATTGAAGACAAAAATTACAAACCAACCGTCGTGAAAACAGGAATCGTTGATCGCGAGATAAGCGTTGACCTCAAAACGGGAATCGAGCGCACAGACAAATACGAAATTGTTTTCAGCCGGAGAAAATTCTTGCGCGCCCACGAAGTGCCATTTGAATTTTCAATCACCTCGGAATGGACAAAACTCAATCACGAGGCCTATTTTTCATCCGATGAAACCTTCAGTGTTTTTCAGAAACTTGAAATTGAACTTTCCATGGCGCTTGCAAGCATTTATTCGCGCCGAGTGGAACAAGGAATCTGCGAAGCGCTCAAGAAAGACGACGCACCAAACCTGACAAGTGTGAGAACTATCAAGGCGACTGACGACATCACAGAATACAAGCTGCGTTGCGAAAACGAATCGGGCGAGCTTATCCGCCGAACCGAATATGAACAATTGAGCGCAAAGGAAAATCAAATCCTGCGCTCAATTCTTGAGGACTTCACAAAACGCAGCGAACTGAAAAAATTCCACCACGCCGGCACACCCTGTCGCGAAAGCATTCTTCAGCTGGAATCAAGCCGTGGAAGGTTTTTGGGTTCAGAACAGAAAAAGGTTTTCTGAGTCAGAATGCGAGCCCACTACAAACCTGGGCTCGCATGTGCGTCGCGTATGGTCGGCTCAGTTACGGTAATGGTTCGGAAAACCCAACAAAATGAACTCTCTGGATCGTGAATAATAAAATCAAGGTTGTGACTTTCCAGACTTCAAGCCACTGTCCCACAGAACACGTTCACGGTAGAAATTTTCAAGATAAGCTTTGGCGAAGTTGCGCAATTGAACAACATCAACCTTGTAAGGGAAATTGCTTTCGATCAGCTG
>JBDLRR010000165.1:0-6954 GCA_039799985.1 Pseudomonadota bacterium
GGCCAATAACACTTCTGGGCAACTTTATGGAAAACGCTTCTGTTTTTCTCGTCACTGAAAAGAGAAGGCCCTTCGCCATTTTCGTCGAGCCGAACTGCACGCAATCGGTAAGGTTGATGAACTTGAAAATAAAAAGACAGTGCAACCATAACAACAGTCCTCAGCATTTGCGGTGAATTTGCCGGAGTCTACATCCAATTCTGTTTCCGCAACACAAACACGCCGTCATCATGGCGAGGAATTCAGAAAGTTCGCGGTCTTGACTTCGCACGATTCTTTGCTGTCGCCATCGTCACAGGGAAGGGGCGCACTGATAAGCTTGTGAATATTGAGAATTCCGCGGCCGTGCTTTTGCGACTGCCAACCGGGAGGAGTCTCCATGGCGTACATTTTCGCTGTCACTTCAAAAAGATTGCTGATGTTTTTTCGACCATAGCGGCTGGCCAAGGCCTCTGGGGAGTGGAATTGCAGCCAGAGGGCGGCTGCACCTGCAGTGTATGCGGTGGAAAAACTGGTGCCGCTGGAACTGATGAGGCTCTCTGTAAAGTTCAGCGTTTCGCCATGACGTCCCAGGATTCTGATAATTGAGTCGACGTTGAAAGGAATACTCGGTGTTTGGGAAATTCGACCTGCCTTGATGTGACAGATTCCAGCTCCGGGCACAGACCAGTCGATGTGCTTGCCGACGAAGGCTTCAGACCACGGTTTCTGGTCGCGGGTTGATGCTGAAACCGCAATCACTCCTGGAAGTCGGGCAGGCAAAGGGATCATACCGACAGGAAAAGTCTGGCCTGCGGCAGCTACAATAATCGCACCATTCTCTATTGCTTTTTGTACGGATTTTTCGAGCAGTTTTTCGGAGTCAAACAAAGCTCCAAGGCTGATTGAAATGACGTTGGCGTTCAAACTGGAGGCAAGATCAATTCCCTTGGCGAGGTTTTTCAGATCGGCAGAGCCCCCTGTCGACATGTTTCCCACCATGACCACACTGTCTGTGACTTTGATGGGAATCAACCTTAGCCAAGGCGCAAGACCACGGAATTCAAACGTCTGATTGGCTTCCGGGTTCAGCCACCCCACGAGCAAACTTGCCGTTGAGGTTCCGTGCCCGAAGCTGGGAGCCTTGGGATCGTTGTCCAGTGGGGAAGCGATGGATTGGACAAAGTTGAAGCCTGAGACTGAGGATTTGTCGGATGTGAATTGCAGCCCAAGAGAACCGTCGGAAATCTTGTTTGTGAACAACAGTGAACGCAAAGGAATCACGCCGGTGTCGAGATGCGCAACGGTGATTCCCAGTCCTGGTTTGTCATTGCCATAACGAGCAAGTGCGTTCCAGGACTCATACACGTGCATTTGCTCCAGCGCCCAAAGACATTCGTCTGACGATTGGACTGGAGTTGATCTGTTTTGCAAATCAATGTTCATGAAACTTGAGGCCAAGGAATTGCAATCAAAGAGAACTCCAGCAAGGAGGCAGCTGAGCGCGATTGGTTTCATCATCTGTCACCTCCGGGAAAAAGTGGTTTGAATGCGAATTCTGTTTTCCGGGCGAGAGGGGAGATTTCCGAAGGAAACCTCCCCTTGAGAAGGCGGGAGAAGCGGGGTGGGACGCTGTTCGCAGTTCTGCATTGAGACGAGAGATCTCTGGATGCAGCCCTTTGCTTATGAACAACGTGAACGGATTGACATCACGACGGTAACGAAAAACGGGAGCATTGGATGCCCCCGTTTTTCTTGTTTTGGTAAGGTTTGTTCCGTTTTTTTAGTGCTGTTCGAGCCAGCGCACCAGCGCTTGTTCAGATGCTTTGTAATGTTCCTCGATGGATGCAAAGCATTCTGTCGGGATGGGTTCTGAGCTGCTTTTGGCACTTTGTTCCAGCAAGCTACAGCCGGCTGCCAGGCGTTTTGCACCAATGTTTGCTGCAGAACCTTTCAAACGATGTGCTATCCGGCGAATTGATTCTCTGTCGTTTGCATCAACTGCATGCGACAAATCGGCAAGCAATCCGGGTACACTGGATTTGAAGATGCGCGTCAGTTCGTCGACAATGCTTTCGTTCGGTTCAGAGAGATCCTCCAAAACTTCCAGTTGTTGCAGATCGATGATCGGATATTCCGACAATGTGAAGGTCGAAGTCTGGTTCACTGTATTCCTCGAATTTCGTTCTTCAATTCAATTGATCCTGAGTCAAAGTGCGCTGAGCATGGGAGTCACGTTGGTTTGCACATCCAAACTCAGGCCGGCTCCATAGATCGATTGAATCTTGACGTTCGTTGAAACACCTTCCAATGCTCGTCTCAGCTCAAAAAGTTTGCGATAAAACGCATTGTCGCTGACACGCACAGGACCCCAGGCTTCGCGCTTGAGTGTTTCCTTTGGAACCACTGTCCCTTTGGCCTTGATCAATTGCGCAAGCAGCAGAGTTTCCACAGGAGCAAGAAACTGGCGGCCGTTGGGTCCGGTCACAACTCTGTGGGCAGTGTCGAGACTCACGTCCCCTGCCGAAAGTGCACTTTTTGCTGCGCGGTCCTGCAGATGTGTCAGGCGGGTTTGAAAACGGGCTTGAACTTCTCGTGGCTTGATGGGTTTCAAAAGAAAATCATCTGCACCTTTTCTGAACGCGTCGACCAGCCAATCGTCAGCCGGATCTGCAGTGATAACGATGATTGGGCTGTAAGGCCAGCGCGAGCGCAACTGTGGAACAATGTCCAGTCCAGACTGATCGTTGGCCAGGTGAATGTCCACGAAAACGGCCAGCGGCTCCATGTTTGGGATACGTTGTGTGAATTCTGTAATCGTCGGAAAAGAAACAGACCTCAACGACAAAGATTTTTCGATGATTCTCGACACCATCGGATCGTCGTCGAGGGTGATCACATATTGATTGCCGGCAAGATTCTGCATTTCTCCTCCTGGTTCCTCTGCGATTTGTTTTGTTCGCTGTCCTGAGGTGGGTTTCTAGCGGATTGTTTCCAGAACGCCAGAGTTGGCGGCGACGCTTACAGAATTGTAAGACAGGCCGCAATAGAAGGAGTTTTATTTAGTAAATTCGTGGATTTATTTGTCCATTACAGGTCCGATTGTGGGGCGAACTCTCAGTTTTCGTCTGAAGCACGCTTCAAAAACGACTTGGCCGATGCCAGGTTGCGTCTGTTCCGCAACACAGCATTGAGAATGTTTCCTCTGCCATCGGTGGAGCGGTACATGTATTTCCATTCACCGTTCACTTTTACGTAGGATTCGTCGATGTTCAGCGGTGAATTTCTGGTTTTTTGGTTGCGTTTCGGCCTGCTCGAAACAACGTCTCCAAATTTTTGCACCCACTCAAAGACCGTTTTGTGCGAGACTTCGACACCATGTTGCATCAGTTTGTCTGAAACGGCGCGATATGTGAGGTGGTCTCTTTGGTACCAAATGACGGCCAGCTCAATCACTTCCCAAGGATAACGGTGCTGCTTGTCGATTCTCTCGGTCATACGCATTGCCCTCGGTGGGTGGACTGATTTGCAACCAAGCCGTTGAGCTTTTCGATCCTTCCGTCCTAAAATTGAGAAATTTTTTTATTAAATTATTTCAGGTTCTTACTCGATGAATCCCATAACCGAAGTTGAATCGAATGATTGACGTCTTGCAAGCTCGACAGATTGACGCACCGGGTCGTCGGAGGATGGGGTACTCTTTGAGCACGTCATTCAGGAGTTCGAATTATGCCAATCAGCGGGACTTATCTGTTTGTATTGACAGCGCTTGCTGGTGCTTCATTGCAGCAGGCCGAATTCGCGCTTGCGGCTGAAAAGAAAGAAACACATTCGAACAATCACGTCAGTGACGAACGCGCGTCCCGTTTGATCGCTTCGGCAAGCACGAAATTGCGCGCGGGAAGATTTTCCGAGTCTGAAAAGGAATTGCTGGTTGCCAAATCACTCGTAAGTGATCCCGCGGTGCGTGCGATTTGGAGCACTGTTTTTGCGGAACTGAAGGAAGCGCAAGGTATTTGGTCCGAGGCTGCTCATTTTTCTGAAAGTGCACTGCGTGAGCTCCTCGCAGCCGCTGGTTCCAATGATGGTCGTACGCCAGCCGCTTTTTGGAATCCTACGACACGTGCTGTTGTTGTTCGTGCGATTCGGAATTATTTGCTTGCTGGTCTTGTTGGTGAAGCATTCGGTGAGTTTGAAAGATTCAAAAATGAGTTTCAGCGAGATCTCCTGCCGGCCGCTGACACAATTCTCCTCAGGCGACTTGCCGATGAGCTCAGACGCTTGAATCGTCCTGTTGATGCGGCTTCCGTAGAGAAAATCGCGTTTCGGTTTTACCCGTTTGTTGCCCGCAGTCTTCTGGAATCGCTGACGCCCGACACGGTTTGTCGCCTGGATGCTGACACAGAGGCAATTGCTGACAAGCGTGCACGGGGAACTGCTTTAATTCAACGATATGGCTCACGACCAGACATCATGTCGTATGCTTTGTCACTTGCCGGAGTTCCAGCAGCTCTCAGGTTGGTGCAGCAGAATCCAGACACGCTTTCGGGCCAGACACGTCATGAGCTTCTTGACATCTCTGAATGGCTGCAGTCTGTTCGCGAATATCCTTTGGCTCTTGAGTTGACCTCGAAGCTGATTGCGTCGCAGATTTTTGAGCCACCTTTGACTCGCGAACGTTTGTTTATGGTGCATGCACGCAATCTGAACGGTGTGCATCGACCTGTGGAAGCGGCTGCATTTTATCGCAGCCTGATTTTGCAATTCCCGCAAACCGACATCGCCAATACAGCACGTCCACGTTATGTCTTGTCGTTGCATTATGCCGGACAATACGAGGATGTTGCGCGCGAAGCGGCCACATTGGCGGGTATCCTCAAACCCAAAGACGTTCTTTGGCGAACATTCTGGGCACAATACCTGAGCAAGAAATACACTCTGGCACTGGCGTCGACGGCTCACGAGACTGGCCAAGATCAGCGCGCAAGGCTCCAATATTGGCGAGGTCGGGCATATGAACTCGACGGTCAAAAACAGGAAGCCAAAGAGATCTTCAACAGGATTTCCAGCATCGATGGTTCCAACCATTATGCGCTGTTCGCATCGTGGAAATTGTCTCCTGGAAAAGTCCAGCCAGTCGCAATCCCACGCGGTAATGTTGCATTTGCGGCAAGGGGGCTGAGGTCGGTCGAGAAGTCCGAGGTTTCGGTTTTACGCAACAAGGCAGCTTTCTCTGAAGCTTTTGCCCCATACTCGATACTTGCAGATGCTGGCTATTTCGATTTGCTCAAAGGACGACTCCGCCAAAAGCTTCAAAAACTTTCCAAGTCAGGTGACCCTTTGGCTGAGTTCGTTTCGGCAGCGGGCGACGCACACGCGAGCGTTCAGTTTGCAACGAATCAACGCAAGGTCGTCGGCAGATTACCTATTGGTCGCAATTCCGAGTGGAAGAAATTTCTGGGTGGAAACAGCAAAACATTCAAACTTCTTTATCCGTTGCCCTATCGTGAGACGATTGCTGATGCAGCCGAGGAATTCAAAATAAGCCCGTGGCTAATTCTTTCAATCATGCGCGCCGAATCTCTGTTTCAGCCACAGGTTGTGAGCAATGTCGGAGCTCGTGGGCTGATGCAGATCATGCCGACGACGGGCGAACGCATCGCCGATCTTTTGGAGTATCCCGATTTCGAGCCCAGCCAATTGGACATTCCGAATATCAACATCACCTTCGGTTCCTGGTACTTGTCTAGACTTCTGACCTACTATCGCGGCAACTTGCCATTGGCGATTGCAGCCTACAATGCCGGACCTGTAGCAGTGGACCGTTGGTTGGAGCGCAATTCATCAATGAATTTGGACGAATTCCTGGAGGACGTTCCGTTCGACCAAACCCGAAAATACGTCGCAACGGTTCTAACCAACATGGAGATTTACAGCCGCCTGTATTCGAACGGGGTTTCAGGAGTCGACGTTGATCTCTCTGTGACACTGCCAACACCTCGTAATGATATGGAAATCTTCTGATCCAAGATTCACTGGCGTTTTAAGACTTGCTGATTTATACGACCCGGGTCCCTGTCTGAGGGGCTTGTTTTTTTTGAATAAAGTAGGAGATTTTGCGTGTTCAGCCTGCGTTCCCACGCCTCCTGGTTGTCTCCTGATGGAGAAACCCAATCGCCCACGCCTTCGTCGGACAATGTGATTCTGCGCCTTAACGGCGTCGAGAAGACCTACCCAAATGGGACTCGGGCCCTGAAAGGGGTCAGTTTTGATGTTCCGCGCGGAAGCTTTCTGGCCGTGATTGGTTTGTCTGGTTCAGGCAAGTCCACGATGCTTCGTTGCATCAACAGGATACACGAACCCACCGCAGGCGAGATTTTATTCAATGGTCAAAGCATGACCTCGTTGAATCCGCGCGAACTTCGAAAAGCCAGGCAGAACATCGGTATGGTGTTCCAGCATTTCAATCTCATCAAGCGCAGGGATGTTTTGTCCAACGTGTTGACTGGAAAATTGGGTCAACTTTCTGAACTTCCTTTTGGTGGCATCTTTCATCGCTGGCCCAAGGAATGGATAGATGAGGCTCACGAGGCTCTCAAGCTTGTCGGCATTCCAGACAAGGCAATGGTGCGTGCAGATGGTCTTTCGGGTGGTCAACAACAACGCGTCGCAATTGCCCGCACTCTGATGCAGAAGCCAGAACTTTTGCTTGCGGATGAGCCTGTGGCATCGCTTGATCCGTCGACCAGCAATTCGGTCATGCAGTATCTGAAATTGCTCAATGAAAAGCATGGTGTCACGGTGATTTGTAACCTGCACTTTCTCAGCCTCGTGCGTGAATACGCCACCCATGTTGTGGCATTGCGCGGTGGAGAAAAGGTGTTCGAGGGCAAGCCTCTCGACATCACTCCGCAATGGTTCAAGGACATCTACGGCGAACAGGCCAAGGAAGTGGAGATTCACTGATGCGTATTC
>JBDLRR010000166.1:0-9593 GCA_039799985.1 Pseudomonadota bacterium
CACCAAACACCTTGGCCAGCGTACGGCTCACTGTCTGAAGATCTTGGGCAATACTTCCCAATGAACTCATCAGTGTGCCCATGTCGTTGAATTCTTTCATCTGGGGAATCTGGGCGCCGGATTCAAGTTCGTCCTTGCTCTCTTCGTTGCGGACGATTTCCAGATAAACATCACCCAAAATACCGCGAGATCTGAGCTCGATATAAGAGCCTTTTGGAATCTTGACTGAGCCATTCACCCGGAAATTGACCTTGGCGCCTTTCGGGAGAATGTCGATGGATTCAACTTCTCCAACCTGGACACCGCTTGTGCGTACTTGAGTGCGCGCGCCTACCCCACCCACGTTCTGAAGAACGGTGTGGAACTTTTGTGCGCGTGCAGCAAAAGGATTGCCTTCCAGTGTCACGACAATTCCACCCAGTGCTCCAAGTGCGCACAGGGTAAACAGGCCGACTTTCAATTCCGTGGTCACGGTTCTTTCGAACATTCGCAACTCTCATTGCCCGAAGGCAAACAAAAAAGTTCTCTTCATTCTATCATCGGAATGCAATTTAACATCTTAATATCAGATGGGTAACATTTTCACTCTGTCGGACATGCGGCAGAAGATGTTCAGGCGATGGGTTGCCCCAGAGGGCCGGTCAAAGAGCCGGAAAGAAATTGTTGAATGACAGGATCTTTGCTTTGAGTGAACTCCTTTGGAGTTCCGGATAGATACATTTTTCCTTCGTGAAGAAAAAAGATCCGGTCTGCGATTCGGAGGACTGATTGGATGTCGTGACTGATGACAACACTCGAAAGCCCAGGGATCTTTTTTTGCATATCTACAATAAGTGTATCAATCAATTCGGAAACCAACGGGTCCATACCTGTGGTTGGTTCATCATAAAGAAGAAGCGAAGGATTCAATGCAAGGGCTCGTGCAAGGCCCACACGCTTGCGCTCACCAATCGACAAATCCGGAACCTGGGTCATTCCATAACCAGGAAGTCCAACCAATTCCAAAAGCGAATTGACTTTGTCGGTCAGCTCACTTGGCGAAAGTTTTTCAAATTCCTTGATTGGGAATGCAATATTTTCCCCGACGGTCATGCTGTCGAACAATGCACCGTCTTGGAAAAGAAGGCCCATCTTTTTGCGTGCTGCAATCCAATCTGTCTCAGGGGCATGGGTCAGTATTTTTCCGTCGATTGAGATCTCGCCGTCATCGGGATGCAACACACCGATGATATGCTTGATGGTGACCGACTTTCCCTCGCCAGAACGACCAATGATAAAACTGACTTCGCCAGGTTGAAGTTCGAAACTCAAGCCACGCAAAACTTGCTGATGGCCAAAAGACTTTCGAACGTTAGAGAATTTGACGATGGGTTTGTGGGCTGACCCGTCTGTAAATTTGGAAGCCGCAGAAAGGCCCCGGTTGGTTGACGAATCCATTCGATCATCCCTTCATTTGCAGAAGCGAAATGAAAAAGTCGACGACCAAAATCGTAAGAAGACTGGCAACCACCGCCTGAGTTGTTGCCTCGCCCACACCTTTGGCACCACCACGTGCGTAGAAGCCTTTGTAACACGCGATGGTGGAGATGATGAATCCAAAAACGAGAGCTTTGACCATTCCTTTTTGGATATCCGAAACCCAAACCAACCATTGAAGCTGGGCGACAAAAACGGATGTGTCGACACGGAACATGATCATGCCCAGGATGTAGCAACCGACAAGACCAAGGGCGAGAAAAATAACCGACAGCAAGGGCATCATGAGTGTGCTGGCAATAACACGCGGAACGATAAGGTAACTGACTGGCGAAACTCCCATGGCCTCCATGGCGTCAAGTTGTTCGTTCACCCTCATCGTTGCAATTTCAGCTGCCATCGCTGCACCAGCCCGGCCTGTCACGATGAATCCGCACATGACGGGTGCCAACTCCAATGCAAGTGCTTTGCCTGTTGCCGCTCCCATAAGACCTTCGGCGCGGAAAATCCCGAAGATCTTGCCGATTTGAAGTCCAAGAACTGCGCCGGTGAACAAGGACGAGAGGGTCACAATCGACAATGATTTGTTTCCAACAAATTCAAATTGCCGAAAGATAAGTTGGATTCTGAGCGGGGGGCGAAAAAGCCAGAAGAACAATTCGCGAAGAAGGAGAGTAAAGCGGCCGAGCCCGATGACTTGCCTGCGTACCAAACCTCCCAAGGTTTCCAAACTACGCAGGGCAATTTCAAACATGCTCAAGTTTCTCCCGATTGCTCCACGATTTTTTGTCCCAAAGATGCAAGGTCTTCGAGCCGCAATGACGAATGCGCATCCAAATGCTGCGCAACCGGCAAGGTCACAATCGATTCTGCAGTGCGACCCAGCTGCTCCTGAACGCGTCTCTGCACTATAATAAAATTCTCAAGGTAATTTGCAAAAAACGAGGCATCCTGTTGACGCAACCGCTGCAGTGTCTCGTGAAAACCGGCGTCTTGGCGCAGTTCCTCCGGGAAGGCCCGGTTGATGACCACCCTTGCCGACTTCATTTTCAATGACTTCAGGGTACGGCTCAACTCAGAGGCAACCTGAACCGCATCGTAGCGAACCGAGGTGACGATGTAGCAATGGGTTTCACTTGAACGCAGCCAGTGTTTTGCAAAATCCAGGCGCGTCATCATTCGGGCGAACACTTCGTCCAGCAAAATCAAAAATTCAGCGAAATGGAGCATGAAACGTTGTCCACCGAGTTCCGACAAGCCCTCCAGAATGCGGCGGGCTCCGCCCTTGACAACCCGTTGGATGAGTCCACCTTGTGGTTGGTTTTCTTGTGCAAACCACTTCAGCCACTCGATGAGTTTGCCATCAAGGAAAGCGCTCAGTTTTTCGGGTTTCGACAAAAAGTCGATCGCATGAATTCCGGGCGCTGTGTCAACCACAAGATCGGTGAGTCCCACTTCTCGCTCGGGCCACTCTGCCATTCTCACGGCGGCGAATGTGTCGGTTGCAGTTGCGAGTCGTTCGGCGACGGCCCGAAAAAGTGTGTTTGCATAGAGTTTGTCTTGAGCAGCCTCGGAAAGTCCGGCCTCGGAAACCCAGCGTTTGAGACTTTCACCGATGTGCAAAACGCTGGCACGCAGAGAGCCATTGCCATGGCTCAGCTCAATTCTCGCTCCGGTCTCTGGCAACTCCGCCAAGCCCAAAGCGCCTTGCAGCCGCTTGGCAGGGTCTATCGACATGAGCCCCACATGACGCCCTTGTTGCGCAAGTGCCAATGCAAAACCAGCAGAAAGCGTGGTCTTGCCAACTCCGCCTGCGCCCAGGAAAAGATGCAGGCGCGGCAGCTTTTGTTTATCGATTTTCTCAGTACTGGAGTCTTTCTTCACCGCTGATCCTCGCTGATTTCGGCGGCCAATGAATCTGCTGTCGACGGTGAATGAGCAGTTGTATGCTGATGTGCCGATTGAGAGTCAGTAGGGGCTTCAGTGCGACCCAGCCATTGTGTCACGCCTTCCAGAACCGCAGATGCTGCAGCATCCGGATTGGCGAGGCCAATGTCTGGAATAGGAATGAGTGGAACTTCAGCGGCAATTTTTGCAGTCGATTGACGCAGAAATTCTTCAAAGTGGACGCGCTTGCACAAATCTTTATGCAGCAGTCCAAGTGCGTTCACGGCTTGTTCCGAAGCAAGATGATCTTTCCAAATCCCAAGAACGTACTTTTCATCCAATGATGCGTGATTTTTTTCCATGAATGGAGAAAGTGACCGATTGATGAAAAGTGCGGCCGGTGCTCTGCCCAGATCCTTCGTCAGACGTGGCAAAAATTCGAGAGTTTCCTCGACCGGTAGTTCTTCCGGGAGTGTCACAAGAGCCGTTCCGACAAGTTTGGGGTCTGCGAGCATCTTTGCAACCCGCTCACATTCACTTGCGAGCGGGCCGGTCATGCCAAACTGGGCAATCGTCGGTGCAACAGTAAACAGTGATACTCCATGTCCGGTTGCCTGAGTGTCGACAATGACCCTGTCGAAGCGAGTGCCGCGGATTTCTTCCGACAAGCAAACCAACCAAAAAAGTCGCCCCAGAAAAAACAATTCCTGAACACCTGGAGCGGCATGAATCAACCGTTGAACGTGGCGATTCTCGATGACCAGATTATAAAGAAGCTTCATCTTGAGGTGGTCGATGAAATACTCCCGGATGGCTTCGTCGGGAGAGAAATTCATCGTCCAAAGGTTGGGTGCGATGGGTTCGGAATCATGTCCTGCCGCGGGTTTGGAGAAAAGCAGCGACACGGAATCATGCAGGGCCCACTGAACGATCAGTGTCTTTTCGCCGTTCAAGGCACACAACTGGGCGAAGGAAGATGCGAGCGTGGTGCGTCCCACGCCACCCTTCCCCAAAAAAAACACCAATCTCTGCGGAATGCGCTGAGTGAGATTGGTCGATGAATTCATTTGCTCGAATCGCGATGTTCAACGTCCACGAAATCAACCTTCGCCTGGTTGTTGCCCTGAGGGCTTTGAAGGCTTCCGGGCTGGACGCTCTGTGCGGCGATATTTTGTTGAGTTGATTGGATATTTTGCTGAGGTGGCTGAGATTGTGTCTGGTTCTTGTCACCAGAATCGTCGTTCAAGCCCTTCTTGAAGTTTCGGAGACCTTCACCGAGCGCCTTGCCAACGGTTGGCAAGCGGTTGCCAAACAGCAACAGTGCAATTCCAAGAATTACCAATAGTTCCAATGGACCAAGATTCGGCATGAGCGTCCTCCATACCCTTAAAAACGCGTTCGACGGCTTCTGAGCGTTCATCGGATTATTCCCGCCGTTCACTGAGGTCAACAGTCAGTAAACATTGACGCTCGTCAAGGGCATTTGATGCTCAGCAAAACGATGCTATCAGTCTTGGAGTCAAATTCATAGAAAGGGTTCCCATGGAATCGCTGACTTGCACTTCATCCCACGTCCCCACGCATGCGTTGGCCGGACCTTCGGAGTTGCCTTCGGTTAAGGTAACCTATCAGGCCGTTCAGACTGCTTTGAAAAAGGCACTTCGCGGCGAGCGACTCACTTTTGAAGATGGGGTCAACCTCTATCACTCTCCGGATTTGGTTGAATTGGGAGCAGTTGCCAATGAGTTGAACCTGCGTCGGAATGGACGTGACGTTTATTTTAACGTCAACCGCCACATCAACCCGACCAACATTTGCGCCTTGTCCTGCAAGTTCTGCGCATTTTCGCGCAAGCCTGGCGACGAAGGCGCGTATGCTTATTCAGAAGATGAGATTGCCCATCGTGCGCGCATGGCAGCTGAATCCGGTGCAACCGAAATTCACATGGTTGGTGGACTTCATCCGCGTTGGAAATTGTCAAACTACACAAACATCATCAGAACCGTGAAGGCCGCTGCACCACAGGTACACGTCAAGGCTTTCACCGCTGTTGAACTCGATTGGCTTGCACGCAAGGAACGCAAACAGATTGCTGATGTGATTGCCGAACTGCGTGATGCCGGACTTGGGAGCTTTCCTGGTGGAGGTGCTGAAATTTTCGTGCCCTATGTGCGTGAAAAGATCTGCGACACAAAACTGACCGGCGAAGGATGGCTCGACATCCACAGAACCGCCCACAAGATGGGATTGCGTTCGAACTGCACCATGCTTTACGGCCACATCGAAGACGTTTCGGCGCGTGTTGATCACATGCTCCGTTTGCGCGCTCTGCAGGACGAAACCAACGGCTTCAATGTTTTTATTCCTTTGGCTTACCAACCGGAAAACAACGACCTCGGGATTAACCGCCACACCTACGGCGTGGATGATCTCAAGACCATCGCAGTGGCTCGTTTGTTGATGGACAACTTCCGCAACATCAAGAGCTATTGGATCATGACCGGCGACAGAGTCGCACAGACTGCACTCCATTACGGAGCCAACGACCTTGATGGCACCGTTGTGGAAGAAAAAATTGCCAACATGGCCGGAAGCCAGAGCGGAATGGCCATGGCGAAGAGCAAGTTGTTGAGGGTGATCCGTGATGCGGGTCGCATTCCGGTCGAACGCTCAACCGTTTATGAATCCATTCGTCGCTTCGACAATCCAGCCGAGGACCAACTCGCATGAATCCATATTCAATCAACTGTGCTGTGAAGCCCGTTTGGCGTGAGTTTGAAAAACCCTTGAAGCAGGATTCCCTTCCTGCCGGGGCTGGTTTTCAAGAAGCTCCAACACTGGAAGAAATCAACGCGCGTGATTCTCAACGGCAACAACTCATCCATTCTGTTACTCGCGATAATCGCGTGCACGATGAATTGATGGTGAACCAAATCCAGAGCACGCAAGATCCTTTGCTCAAATCTGCCTACGAAACGGCACTGGCCGGTGGCCGACTGACGGGTGAACAAGGTCAGGTTCTTCTGGACTCGGGCGATTTGAATCTGTTGGGATGGCTTGCAACGCGTGCAAAAGAGCGATTTCACCCGACAGGAAAGGTTTCTTTCCTGCTTGACCGCAACATCAACTACACGAACATTTGCCGCATTGGCTGCGACTTTTGTGCGTTTTATCGTCGTGGTCCCGAGTCCGACGCTTACGTTCTTCCGAAAGAAGAGATTTTCAAGAAAATCGAAGAGACCATCGAATTGGGTGGAACCGGCACATTGATGCAGGGCGGAGTGAACCCGCACTTGAAGATTGAGTATTATGAAGATCTCTTCCGGAGCATCAAAGAGCGCTACAAGATTCACTTGCACGCACTTTCGGTGATTGAAATCGAAGGCATTGCTCAAGTTTCGCGCCTGACGGTTGCGGAAACGCTTGAACGCTTGAAGGCGGCCGGTTTGGATTCCATCCCCGGAGCCGGTGCCGAGATTCTTTCAGATGAAATCCGTCTCGAGCAGAGCCCGGTGAAACGTCACAGCCACCGCTGGATCAAGGTGATGCAGGAAGCCCACAAGGCGAACTTGCCAACCACGGCCACGATGATGTTTGGCGCACTTGAAGAACGCAAACACGTCATTGAACATATCCTTCGTATTCGTGATGCGCAGGACGAAACTCAAGGCTTCTATGCATTCATTCTGTGGACGTTCCAAGGCGAAAACACGGAACTGGCAAAGAAGAATCCTGATATGCAGCCGACCAGTGGTGTTGAATACCTCAGGGTTTTGGCCGTGAGTCGATTGATGATGGACAACATTCCAAACATCCAGGGCAGCTGGGTGACCATGGGGCCCAAGATCGGGCAAATCTCGCTGCACTATGGCGCCAACGACATGGGTTCGATCATGATTGAAGAAAACGTTGTGAGTGCAGCTGGAACTTCCTACACTCTTGATCGCAAGAACATGATTGAACTGATTCGTCGTTCTGGATTCACCCCGGTGCAGCGCGACACGTACTACAACATTCTTGCCGAGTACCCTGAGTCTCCCGCCCAGTGAAAGTGCATTCCAGTGAGAGCACCGCTCCCTGAATTTTTAATGGAAGATTGGCTCGAAGCCCACCGATTCTCGGCAAAATACAATGCCGGGGAGTCGGGGCACGTTGCCCAGAGCCTGGGTGCGGTGCTGCAGGGCCTGCAACCTGATTTTGATTTTGACCTGCGCGAAGCTCTGACACGCGAGCTGCTTTGCGACTCTCCGAACATGGGCATCGACCTCTTGCGTGATGAAGTTGCGATGCTTCATCCGGGCGCCAGGCGCGAAAACGTGCTGATCACCACTGGCACCAGTGAGGCGCTCCTGCTTTTGCTTCGACAACTGGCTCCACGCCGGGTCGCGGTCATTGTGCCGGCGTTTCAGCTTCTGACGTCTGTTCCCCGTTCACTGGGTGCCGAGATTGTAGCTCTGCCGTTGGTTTGGAAATCTGACGGTCAGCCTCATGCTCCGGTTGAGGCTTGGCAGAGGATCATCGGCGAACAGAAACCCGATGTGTTCATTTTTAATCATCCACACAATCCCTCGGGCTTGGTTTTCAACGTCCATGAACGCGAGGCTTTGTTGGAGAGCTGCGCCGCCGTGGGTTGCACGGTTGTTGGCGATGAACATTATCGTTTTTTGTGTTCGCCTGACGGGGCGCAAAATGATCCGCCCCACCTTTCGGATTTCCGAATTTCACCAGGTCCAACGGTGTGGCAGCCCTCGACTGATCGCTTTGTGACCGGAAGTTTTATCAAATGTGCTGGAACACCCGGACTGCGTATTGGCTGGTGTGTGGGAGAAGAATCGGTACTTGCTGCAATGCAAAGCGAAAAGAACTATTTGACCCACACGGTTAACCCGTTGTCCCAAAGAATTGCCTTGTGGTTCCTTGAAAGCTTTCGACGCAAACAGACTTTTTTTGCCCCGCTTTATCGGGATTGGCAGAAAAACCGCAACGTACTTGCAACCTGGTTGAGCAAAAATGAAGGCGCGTGGTTGGGTATGCCTCCTCTTGGTGGATTGGTCTCATGTATTACTCCGGTTGATGCTTCTAAGAGTACAAAGACATTTCTCAAGCTACGGGAACAAGGGATATTTTTACTGCCTCTTTCCTCCTTCATGGAAACTGGTATGACGGACGGCGTTTTGTCGCAGGGCTTTCGAATAGGCTTGGGCCTGTCGCCTCACCAATTTAAAGAGATGCTCTCGGTTATGGTTCGGTAGGAAATTCGAATGACTCACTGAAGTAGACAACACAGAACTAAGAAGTAAACAAAGAGACATTGAAGAGTTAGATAGTGGAGTACCATCATGAGCGAAATTCAACGCAATCGCTTGCAAGAGATTCTGAATAAGTACGAGCCAATCCGGAGGTCGCTTTGACACGCCACTCAGGCGCAAGCGAATGATGGAAATCGATGCCGAGAGCCAAAGTGATCCAAACTTTTGGAACGACCGGCGTAAGTCATCCAAGATCCTGAAAGAGAAAAAAGCCCTCGAGGATGGTTTCAACAACGTCGCGACCATTCAACGCATGGGTGACGACGCCCTGGTGCTGATTGAATTTGGCGAAGCTGGCGACGAAGCCACAGAGAAAGAAGCCGACGCTGCGCTCGATGAACTCGACAGCAAAGTCACCGACCTCGAAACCCAACGTCTTCTTTCAGGCGAAACAGACAAGAACTCGGCCATTGTGCAAATCAACGCCGGTGCAGGCGGTACAGAGGCTTGCGACTGGGCGCTGATGGTCATGCGCATGATCCTGCGTCATTGCGACCTTCGCAAATGGAAAGCACAGGTCGTCGACGAACTGGAAGGCGAAGGAGCGGGCATCCGCAACGCAACCATCACCATCGATGGCGACTTTGCCTACGGACTTTTGAAATCAGAAATCGGCGTCCATCGACTGGTGCGGATCTCGCCCTATGATTCCAATGCGCGCCGCCACACGTCGTTCTGTTCTGTGTTCGTCAGCCCTGTTGTGGACGACGACATCAACATTGAAGTGAAGGAAAGCGACTTGCGGGTCGACACCTACCGAGCCGGTGGTGCTGGTGGACAGCACGTCAACCGAACCGACTCTGCAGTGCGTATGACGCACATGCCGAGCGGAATCGTTGTTCAATCGCAGAGCCAGCGCAGCCAGATTCAAAACCGTGAAACGTGTATGAAGCTGCTCAAAGCCAAGCTCTATGAAATTGA
>JBDLRR010000167.1:0-7016 GCA_039799985.1 Pseudomonadota bacterium
AACGCTGGGGCGCTGGTGAGCAGCAGACTGATGGGCAAATTCATTGAATCGGCTCAGGTGGAACAAGAGTGCGCGCTCCTCGTTTGCCTCAAAACAAATGCGTTCGCTGGCCACCGGAGCGCCCTGCTTCTCGATGATGTTGCTGCAGCGTGCGTGCATGTATTGCAGGTATGGTCCGGTGTCGCCGTCGAGTTTGAGCCATTCATCAAGAACGAACGTCACCTGTGTTGAATTGTCGACCCGCAACATTCCATATTTGAGTGCGCCGATGGTGACCTGTTTCGCTGTTTCAGCAATTTCGGAATCACTCCAGGTTCCTCGGTAACGTTCCAGATAGTCCTGGGTCACCTTGTTCTCCATGGCGACGCGCAGTTCGAGAAGCCGCAATCCGTTCATTGAGCGTGAACTGAATGCCTTGCCATCCGCCGTATTCACGGTTTCATACAGCAGCGTCGAAGACTTGGTTGCTTGAGGATAACCAATCAGTTCGGCAGTTTTGTAGAGCTGCTGGAAATGAAGCTTTTGCCGTTGATCAACAACAACAATGCTCGAGGTGACTCCTGGATCGGCGAATTTGCGGCGCAACAATTCGAGGTCTTTTGTAATGTAAAGGCCATTTCCATCCGATTTGAGGAACATGGCAAAGCCCAGTTTGTAGGGACTCAGATCGATGCCAATGGCTCCTTGATCTTGAATAAAATGTCCTTCTGCAAATTTCTGCTGGACGAGGCGTCGCGAGGGTTCGTCGCATTCGCTTTCAAAGAACCAAAGATCAAAAGTGACTCCGAGCCAATCATAAATCGAGCGCAATTGTTCCAGGCTCCACTCTCGTGTCTCCTTCCAGAGGTCAAAAGCAGAACCTTTTTGATCTTGAAGTTGCCGCAAGATTTCGGCAATTTTTGCACGGTTGCCGGCTTCTTTTTCTGTTCCTGTGTCTTGTTTGATGGCCTCGTCGGCAAGAGTGTAAATTTCCCCCAACCAATCGGCGCGTGCTGTGGTCGGAAGTTCGCCTTTGAATCGGTTTTGGATGTACCAGATGGTTTTGGCGATATGGGTGCCGAGGTCGCCAGGATACGTTGCCTTGACGACGTGGTGGCCTGCGTATTGAAGTATCCGGCAAACGGCATCGCCCAAAACCAGGCAACGCAGGTGTCCGACGTGGAGTGCTTTGTGTGTGTTGGGTTGAGAGTACTCAACAACGATTTTTTCTTGTGTTGATGTCGGGATCTTTTCTTTTGAAAAGAACGAAGACGAAGAAATGCGGGAGAAAAGTTGCAGTCCAATGTTCGCCGGGTCCTGGTGAAAGTTCAGATAACCTGCAACGGCATCGATTCGTGCAATGGTCTTTCGATCCTTTTTCAGGATTCGCTCTGCAAGATCTTGGGCAATCAGCGGAGGAGCTTTGCGTAAAGCCTTGGCAAAACTGAAACAAGGAAAGGCTGCCTGGCCAAGAGAAAATTCGGGCGGCACCGAAAGGAGCGCTGCGACCTGTTGAGGCTGGATGGCTTGTTCAATGTTTGATTCCTTAGCCAATTCGCCGAATGCGTCGCAGATGAGATTTACAATTTCATTGCGAAACGGGTCAAAGGTCCAAATGCCTTCCGACATAATCTTTTTTCTCCAGTTGCTTCGACGTTATACCCATCTGCAATGACTTCAAGGGAGTACAAAAAGTCTTTCGACGGTGAGTTCCATCATCGTTTGGTAGGGGCCTTCATCACCCAGGAGGCCTGAGTTTTGCAAGTGGTTGTCGATCCATTCCAGAGCCACACCACCGTATGGCATTTCATCTGCACGCCAGCTCGGAATTTCGTTCCACAAAACAGTTCTGGATGCCACGCTTTCGTAAAACTGACGAGCACGCTTGTTCTGGTAGGTGAAAATCGACGTGTGGATGTTGGCGTCGAGTTTTTGCAGGATATCATTAAGCTGTTCGCCAGAGATGTTGCCCGGAAGCTTGTGGATACAAACAATCGGTGCGAACGCCTCTTCGCGGGTCAGTCGGATTTGTTCCAGTGTTTTTGACTGGGTGTTTGGATAAATCACCAAGGTTGGAGCCAGGTAATGCTCTGAGGGGTTGTGTTCCCCGGCACTCCAGATTTGAGCACCACTTTCCAGAGCTTGATTCAGCAGCTGCATCGACTTCTCAAAGGCTGCTCTGCCAATCAGTGGGCCAACCAGGGTGTCTTCGGATTGGGGATCGCGGGTTCGGTTGAGGCTCAGGGCGGTATGCCTGAGGTGCGAAATCAGGTCGTCACAAATCTCATTTTCAAGCAAAAGGTGCTGCAACGAGATGCACGACTGGCCCGAATTTCCGAATGCGCTGCGGGCAAGGTCCTGACTCAACCTCTCCAACTCCCATTTGGGAACATCTCCACAAACAAGTGCGCTGGACGTTGAGCCCAATTCCAGAATCAGTTTGCGGTCCCAGTACTTTTGCTTCAGGTGCCAGCCAACCTGCCGGCTGCCGGTGAAGCTGATGAGTGGCGCAGGCAAGCGCTCCAGAGCCTTGGCGACCCCTTCGTTGGAGGCAAAATAGAAGGCAAACGACTCGTTGTTGGCTCCTGCTTCCACCAGCCATTCGTTGAGCTCTGTAAACAGTTCAAGGCTTTGAAGCGGAGGTTTGCAGATAAAAGGAATACCCAGAGCAATGGCCGGAGCGATTTTGTGCAGCGTCAGGTTCAATGGAAAATTGAACGGAGTGATCGCGAAAAGCGGAGCATACGTGTGGCGCTGTGACATTGCGGTGTGGCCACCCTGAAGCGCATCAGAAAAGTCGTATGCACGGGGCTCGCACAATCTATGAGCCGCGTCGCGGGTTTTCTCGAGAGTCTGGATGGAACGCCTCACCTCTGTTCGGCAGGCCGCAATGGGTCTGCGGCTCTGTTCCATCAACATGCGGGCGAGTTTGTCTTCGTTTGTCTTCAGTTTTTCTGCAAGCTTCTCTAGCACTCCGCAGTTGCGCATCACGCGCTGCGACGTTACAGGAGAGCGGGCGGGTTGAAGCAGAACGCTACGCAAGCTTTCCAACGATTTTTGGAAAAGTTTTTCGTCGTCCGTAAGGTTCAGGCCATTCAAAAGCATGCGTTTTTACCCTGCGCAATGTGGAAGGGATAGGAAACAAATGTCAGAAAAACCTTCTTTGAAGCAGATCTTGGAGATCTACTATGCCCTGAGAGCCTCGGGTGTGCAACGCTTGCCCAAACCGCTTTCCAAAGCACCAGATTCCCGCAGAGACTCCGGTGCCTGTCTTTTCTTATATGACTTTGCCACTGCGTCTGTTTCCGAAGACTCGGTTCCTCCACTCCTCAAACGCCTGATTGACCGGCTTCCCTGGCGCGAGTGTGTGCGGACAGCTGTCGTTTATCCGGCTCTACCCAAGTCTCCCAAGTTTGAACCATTTCCCGACGCGGTTGTTGCGAGGGTCATGGAAACGCTTGCGCAAACCCAGGCACAGCGGGTTGTGTGTTTTGGATGGAGGGCCGGGCAGGCTTTGTCGGTTGCGGTGGGTCAACCCTTTGCAATTCCGGGCGAGGCTTTTGAACCTTTGCTGTGTCCTGGGGCTGATGGGCTCCCGCTGGAGGTTTTGGTTCTACCAGATTTGCGCGAACTTGAAGCATTTCCGGATTGGCGTTCGCTGGTTTGGGAAAGCCTGCAGAAATTTGCACCTTCCATCGCTGCGGATTGATCGCAGGAACTTATGGTCCAGCGCGTTGCCAAGCGCGTCGACGTCGATTAAGCAGTTTGGGTTTGACAGTTAATCAACGCCGGGCCGTTCAGACCATGGCCTGGTGAGTGTAAACCCGTTGGTAGCGAGATTTAATCCATGACGACACCGCAGATTGAAGAAATCAACTCCACTCGCCGCAAATTCCGCATCGAAGTTCCATCGAACTCTGTGAAATCGGCATTCGACCTCGCTGTGACTGAAATTCAGAAGTCCGCAGAAATCAAAGGATTCCGCAAAGGCAAAGTGCCTGGCGCTCTGGTTCGCAAGTTTTTTGCTCAGGATGTTGCAAAGAAGGCCTACGAAAAGGCTGTCAACGAATCCTATGAGCAAGCCATCAAGACGATCGATTTTCAAATCGTGAGCTTTCCGATGATTGACGTCGAAGGGCAATTCGAAGACGGCAAGCAGTTTACATACACTGCGACCGTCGACATCAACCCTAAAGTCGAAATTCAGGGTTACAAAGAGCTGGTTCTCAAGACCACCGAAAAAGAACCTGAGCTTGATGAGCAAATCGCTCGCTCCATGCGCCAACTTGCGTCTGACGCCGACAAACTCGTTCTTGAATCAAGCGGTCGCGCTGCAGCAAAGCAAGATGTTGTCAAAGTTGACTATACAATTTCGGTTGACGGCAAAGAGCTTTCAGAACGCGCGGCAAAGGGCGTCACCCTGCATCTCGATGGAAGTACTCTTTCTGAGCTCGAGAACGCCATTGTCGGCATGAAGACCGGTGACAGCAAAAAGGTCAAAGTGACCTACCCAGACACCGTTTCCGATGAAAGCCTCAAGGGCAAGACTGCTGAGTTCAATCTGACTTTGAACTCAATCCATGTGTTCGATCTTTCAACCTTGGATGATGAATTCGCCAAACGCTTTGGTGCAGAGAATATTGATGCGCTGCGCACCAGCATGCGTAGCCAGATCGAGAACATGAACGACCGCAACAAGGTTGCGAAGTTCAAGGATGCCATCATCAAGCAAATTCTTGATAAGAACACCTTCGATGTTCCAGAAAGCCTGATTGAGGGAACGATCGATCGCGCCATTGCCGACGCAAACGGCCGTCGTGAAAAAGGCAACCAGCTGGATTCAAACAACGAAGACGTTCGCAAAGAGTACCGTGATTGGGCTGTGAGTGAAGTCAAGGGTGTTCTCGCTCTGGGACACATTGCTCGTCAGGAAGGTCTTACCGTTGACGATCGCGAAGTCAGCCAGGAATTGACCACATTTGCACTTCAGGCTGGAATCCGTCCGCAAGATTTGTTGCGCAACTACGGCCAGCAGGTCATTGAAGAATTCCGTGGAAAAGTTTTGGTCGACAAGGTTCTGAAGCACCTTGTTGGTCTTGCCAAGGTTGAAGTCGAGGCTGCCAAAGCCTGAGTCGCAAACCGCAGTGACTTGATAAGCTAGCCACCCTCCGGGGTGGTTTTTTTGTTTCGCCCGAGCCCCCACCGGGAACCCCCGCAATATCTGCACCCTGAATTGTTGAAAAAAAAATTCTTCTGGGGAATAAAAGATGGAGCTGGGTCGTATACCCTGCAGAAGTTGACCATGGGGCCTTCAGGCATGGCGTCTAGGATCCCGAATCAGCTTTGAACAAATATTGTTCTCTGGAGGTTTCTCATGAAATTGGCACTTGTTGCTATCGCTTCTGTTTTCGCATTCTCGACAGCTCTGGCTAACGAAGCTGCTGCTCCTGCAGCTGCTGCTCCTGCTGCTGCTCCTGCAGCTGCTGAAGCTCCTGCCGCTGCTCCAGCTCCTGCAGCTGAAGCAAAGAAGGAAGAAAAGGCAACTAAGAAGGCTAAGACTGCTAAGAAGGGCAAGAAGAAGGCTGCTAAGAAGGCTGCCGCTCCTGCAACTGAAGCTCCAGCTGCTGCTCCAGCTGCTGCTCCTGCAGAAGCTCCTGCTGCTGCTCCTGCTCAGTAATTTGAGCAGTGTCAGGGTTCCGGTTTCGATCGGAACTTTGCGAAAAAACCGGCTTCGGCCGGTTTTTTTTTGGTTTCAACACGCAGTTTGGGTCTAGATATATTTACTCATGTGTTTCAACAAGGGGTGTTTCGAACTGCAAAAGTTGCCTCTCGCTTTCCCGCAAAGCCCGCCCTTTTTTCGAGCTTGAATCCAAATTTCTTCAAAGCCTTTTTTAAAACGGTTCGACTCGCGTAACTGGCAAAAACACATTTTGGACCCGCAAGAAATTCGATCATCGCTTCCAAAAGATCTTGGTTCCACAAGTCGGGACTCGATGACGGACTGAAAGCATCAAACAAGATGCAACCGCGCAGCTGCGGGCTTGAAGAGAGATGTTGAAGCGATTTCAGGTTCAGGCTTTCACGCAGCTCGAGTTGGTTGTGGCTGATGAGACTGCAAATGAATGCCCTGAGTTGTTGCTGTTCAAGGTTCAACAATTCGGCAGTTCTTTGAACAATATCTGCGTACACGTCTTCAAGAAAACAGCATTCATCAGGGGGGGGCGCATTTTCGAAGTAAGTCTTGAATACTTCAATCAACTCCGGACGACTCTCGAACGAAACAATCGAAATCTTTTCGGGCTCAATTCGATGGGCCATTGCCACGCCCGCTGCAAGAATTTCGTTGTATCCAAGACCGAGTCCTATCGATGCGACCTGCCACTTCTGTGAAGGTCCAAGGAACAGGAGTGAGGCTTTCAATGCCGGCTCATAAATTTCAAGGGTTTCCGACCATGCGCCCTTGGAGCTGTGCATCGGCTCTGTCATTTGGTTGTGATCTGCGCTGTAGCGCAAAGAAAAGCTTCCATCGGAGGTTTCAAGCAGCTGGCAATGGAGTTCTCTGATTTGAAACTCACCTGCGAGATTTGCGTCCGAAAATGCCACAGGATCATTTGTCATTGAAAAACGGAATGACCGACCTCGGGGGCAATGAGACCGAAGGAGCAAGAAGATCGGCAAGTCCGCCTTTGAGGCTGTGCGCAGCGCAACCCGGGAGACGGCGGAGGAGTTCTGCGGCCTGCAAACTGCGTTGACCGCTTCGACAAACGCACAGGATTCTTTCATTCCTTGGTTCGCTGAGTCGCTCGATCAAGAATTGGGGAAGACGAGACAAGGGCAATATTCTGAACTTCAGTTCCGACGGGCCTGAGATGCGTCCCTTCTCATGAGGTTGCAGCAACTGATTCATGATTTCATCAAGATGACTTGTTGCCGATTCAAAAGCTTCACGGACATCAAGAACAGTGAATTCTTGTTGGAAAAGAAGTCGCGAAAGTTCTTCTTTTGTACATTCGACCCGATTGTTCAAATTGATGGTT
>JBDLRR010000168.1:0-4715 GCA_039799985.1 Pseudomonadota bacterium
TTACAACTATTGACTGGCCTTTTTTTGCAAATTCGTAGCCATAAGACCTTTGCCAAAAGAAATGCCCTGCCACAGGGGTTCGGGTGACGTTTCTCTTTTCCTCAATACTCAAAATACTCCCTATCGTGATTTCTGGAAATGCGATCATCACCCTGTGTTCTGAATTGAATCCCGTCGTACCGGAAGCAATCGGCTTGTCTTCTATGTATTTTTTGTCGACTTCAATCCTTTTACCGCCATTGATGACCGCGGCGGACAATTTTTCTATCTTGGCCGAATCTGCGTCGTAGTTGAAATCATAGGTGGCATATTGGGAAATGCCGCGCTTGGTGAGAATGCGGATGTTCGACTTGCGGTGAATGGTATAAGTTCCATCCTTGCGCACGGTAATTTCAATTTTCTCGCCAAAAACCTCGGTGTCGGCTTCGTCGGGCGTCTTCCAGCGGGCTTCTGCAGTGAGTGAGCTCAAAGTCATCAGCAAGAAAACGATTTTGGCGAAAGCCAGATGGGACTTCATTTTTTATCCTCCAGAACGACACCGATGATAAGACAAAAAGAGCAGGCCGCATAATTGCGGCCTGCCGGTGTGTTTTGGGGGACTTGTTTCGTACTGAAGACTCCAGAATCAGCGAGCCCGAATCACAAGCGACTTGCCGATGGCACAGTCAGCAACACTGTCGGTCTTGTAGGTGTTCAGGAAACCCTGAATCTTGTAGCTTCCGACGTTCAGGGACGACACGCTGATGCTCAATGCACCACTTGCTGCGAGCAATTCTCCTGAATCCCAAGCAACCGCTCCCGATGCTGCATCAACAAGCTTCACACGGTCTCCCTTTGTAAGACTGAAGAAGCTGTAACCAATGCTCACGGAACCACCCTGGGCTTTGGTGTAGGTCAGCTGGGATGCCGACACCTTGCAAGCATCGCTGCTCAATCCGAGTTCACCGTCGGATGAATATGTGACTGCATCCGTTGCGTTGCTTTGGTCTTCCAGGGCCAAGTTTTCATTCACCATTTGATTGTCGGTACCGCAAGCCACGAGAGTCGACACAACCAAAGATGCAGCCAAGAGTGCGATGCTTTTCATTAGAATCTCCTAGTTCCTGGGAGTGCTTCATTGCCTCCTATTATTCTTTTCGTCTTTTTTTTATGCAACTTTAGAGAAATATAAAATATTTGTTAAAACAGATATTTATATTTTTCATTTGGAATTTTTGCGGTTGTTTTTTGCACATGAAATGGAGAGTTGCCTGCCTGAGGAAGGCTAACAACGACAGAGCAAATCAAAGGACGAGCCCCGCCATGCTTTAAAAATCAAAGCCGATAGTTGAGCGTCACCGCCGGCCGCAGCGACTGCGACGAAACGCCTGCCGCAAGAAACTCAACCTGTTTTGCAGAGCTCGTGGAGCCCATCAAATTGAGGCTGTATTCGATTCCCAGATTCATGGAAACTGCCGCACCGCCGAAGTTCAATCCGGGCTGAACGGCAATCGTCCAGAAACCGTCGCGTCCCAATGATGCACTCGCCTCGGAATAACGCAGCAGGACGTCGCTGTAGGCGCGCAACACCGGCGAATCTTGCGGAGGAACTTCGCTACCGAAAGGGCGGTCGCGAAAAGTCAGGCCAACGGCATAAGCTGTGGTGTGGTAGTCCTTCTCTGCACCGCGCGCAGACGCCGGAACGTTCTGCAGGTCCAGATAAAAGAATCCGCGAAGGTTGCTGCCGTGCGAAAAACCAAAAGCTGTACGGCTTGTGTCAGGCTCGGAAAGCTTCCACAGGATTTCGGTCGATGCCGCTGCGGTGGGTTTGGTTTCATTCGACTTGTCTGCAGCGGCGGCGAAGGCCTGGGCAGATGCAATGGTCGACAATACGAGACTTGAAAGAATGAAATAGCTTTTCATGATGATGGATTCCTTTGGTTAAAAATTATTTTGCGCAGGAATGGGCGAAGATGTTTCAAAAAAACACAGCTGAAATGCGAATCTCGGAAATTCGATATCAGCAGCAACTTTAGCAATCGTGATGCCAAGAGTTTTCAGCCCGCAAAAATTCAAAATTGCATTATAAGAAGTCGAATCTCAGGAAAATTGGCCTCAGGACAACCAACCGCTGGCTGAGAATTGGCCAGCGTGGCCGGCGTGCAGTCGAAGTGACCTGTTCCTAAAATCTTTCCTCAACCTCATCCGATTTTTTAGGATTTTCGGGATGGATCGGGCCGATTCTCAACCAAAAACCGATTCAAGTTGAACCAAATTTTGCCAGATTTGACGAAATAATTTGCAACTCTTTCCAGTCGACACGCTGGCACGGCTGTTGCTCTGCGGGAAGTCACAACTATCTATTCCCGGGAAGAAGAATCGAAATGAAGGAGTTCAATATGCAAAAAAGTCACAAACTCATCGGCACATTCCTTTACGCAATGCTTGTTGCGTGCGGGTCGGTTGGCAATCAGGATTCAAAACTGACAAAGGTGATTGGAACCGACGATCGCACAACCGCCTCGCGACACTTCGAAGACTCCATCGGCTCATTGAGATTCGGTGATTTTCATATCTGCAGCGCTTATCTCAGCGCAACGAACGTCGTTTCCACAGCCCGTCATTGCTCTCCGTCCGGAGAAAATTTACAAAGATACTCCTTCGTCACCCAATCGGGCCGTCATTTCAAAATCAACAAAATGCTCTCCACAGATCAGGATCGCATCACGTCGTTTGAGACGTTTGAATTTTCGCCCACATTCCTCGAGTCTACGACCTTCAAACCCGATATCGCTGTCGAGATTGTTTCATACTCTTCCAAATCCAAATCTTATCTTCGCTCAATCGATGCCAAGGCCGTTGTGACCACCCAAGGACTCGTCCACCAGTTGGATACAGAAGCTGGATCATCGGGAGCGCCGGTTCTTCAGGATGGAAAAGTTGTTGCCGTTCACGAAGGTGGGCTCATCAACGCAAAACAAAATTACGCAACACTCTTGCAATCAAGCTCAAAAACGGCCGACATCAATACACTCTTCATTGACCAGGAGTGGAAGTGTAATTCCAAATGTGACTGGTATCAGCCAGACTGCTACGCTTGGAAAGAACTCAACTGCAACACCGGTGTCATCACGATTTGCGGAAGGAACCTGGTTGTTCCGATGATTTCCTATTACGTTTGCCAGGGCGCACTGGCTGCCATTCCTGCGACGTGTACTGCGGGTACGGTCATGACGGCAGGCACTGCGTGCTTTGCAAATGCCGGCATTGCAGCTGCAGCCTGCGCTGTTTCGGTGGAGCAGATCTACGACGTTGGAAAAGCCTGCATCAACAACCTTTGAAAAGTGTCCGATCTGAACCTGGAGATAGACTCATGAAACATGCAATCACAATTACACTCGTTTCCACTTTTGCCGGCATGCCCGCTTTTGCAGACCACACCTTTGAAACTGAAGTACAGGTGGTTCAAGACAGGGGCATGCAGTTGAATGGCATCGTTCGCTGGATTCTTCCTGATGACGCCAAAAATGCCATCCGTTTTGGAACGCACCTGGTGGGCGGAGGTACCGAAAACAGTCGCCTGTTGAGCGCCACAAGCCTTGAACCAGAAAATTTTCTTTTTGCAGGCGGAGGAGTGTCGTTCATCGGCAAGACAACAGACCAGAAATTGTCGGCTTTCTCTGAATTGACGCTCGGAATCGACGGCATCAACCTGAAAACAAGCTCTGGAGCCAAGGCTGGTCACATGCTCTTCAAAGTCCACACCGGAGCCCGGTTTGAATCCGCGAACAATTCTTATTTCTCGGCTGGCATTTCATTTTTTAATCGGAGGCTGCCTGGTGCAGAAGCAATATTCGTGAATGGTCAGCTTCTGACGAAGTATTCTTTCAGTCCGACGATAGGCTTCGGTGCCCAGCTCTGACCCGATGTCGGTGGGTGTTTGATGTGAACCCTTCAAAACTGACCATCCACCGGGTTCAGAAGGGGATTTTATCTTGAGCCTTCACCCGATATGCGCAAGCCTCAAAAAATCTCGCCTGCCCAGAGCTTTGTGCAGAACTGATCAAAAGGAAGAATTTCGATGTCGTCCTCTGTGCGTCTGGCTTTGCTTTCCAGCGATACCAAGACTCGCCTTTTGACAGAGGGTTGATCGACCTTGAATTCACGAAGTCCTTTCAGGTCATCTGGATTGACACGCTTTGAGGCTTTGGCCTCTATGGCCACCTGTGCCTTTCGCCCGACCACAAAATCAACTTCCGTCCCTGTCGACAATCGCCAGTAAAACAATTCCTCGAAGCGGCCCGCATATTCGTTGTATGACCGAATCTCGTGCGCCACCCAGTTTTCAAATGCCCTGCCAAACAGTTCGCCACCAACGCTCAATGCACCTCGTTGAGCCAACTGATTCACCACGCCCACATCACAGAAATAGAATTTAGGCGAAGCAACAACCCTGCGTTTTGGATTACGGGTATAGGGTTCCAGATACCAGCCGAGATGAGTATCCACGAGGATCGAATAGTATTCCCGGATTGTGTTCGCAGACACGCCCACGTCCCTGGCAAAAGAGGAAAAGCTCACAATTTGTCCATCCGAGAGCGCCGCCTTTTCCAGGAAATCGGAAAAATGACCAAGATTTCTGACCAACGCTTCGGCGGCAATTTCCTCCTTCAAATAGTCAGAAACATAGGCGCGGATGAGCCGAGGAAATTCATTTTCATTACACAGATAATGAT
>JBDLRR010000169.1:0-9522 GCA_039799985.1 Pseudomonadota bacterium
CGGCATTTTTGAACGCGCAACCACGCATCGATCAGAATAAAATGATCCTTCAAGCATTGGCGCGCAATTTCAAGCGCTCAATCTCTGTTCTTGAAAGTGAAGCCGGAAACAACAAACGCTACAACGAACGTGGAAAGAGTGTTGCGCCAAGTGTTGTTCGTGATGGCGTATCATTCGTCCGAGTGAGGGCCTGAAGTATGCCAACGGGCCTACAGCACATCCTCAACGTTGGTGGTGAATCGCTGGGCAACTCGCGCCTCGGCGTCGAAATCACAGGCCACAATATCTCCAATGCCCAGACTCCGGGCTACAGCCGTCAGCGGCCCGAAATGGAGCCCAACCATCCTGCGACCTACGGCAGCTTGGTGCTGGGTCAAGGTGCGAAATTGGCGCGCGTTGCGCGAGCCCACAACGAGTACCTGGAAGATGCTTTGCGCCGTGAAACCCAAAACCACGGTCGTGCCGAATCTTTTGAGCACAATATGTCGCGTCTTCAGGGTTATTTCAACCCGGATTTGACTTCAACCGTCCGGGTCAGAATGGACTCGTTTGTCAACGCCATGCGTGATTTTGCAAACATGCCCGAAGAGCCGGCCGTGCGCATCAACCTTCTGGAACACGCAAATTCACTCACCAATACCATGAACGCCACGCATTCAAACATCAACCGACTGCAAGATGATATATCTCAGGAAATGCAAACAGATTGCGAAATTGCTTCACAGACTTTGAAGGAAATTGCAGGTCTCAACCGGGAGATCTTGGCAATGCAGATGGGCGATGACACGCGCCCGCATGACCTTGAAGACCGCCGCGATCTTGCGTTGAACAAGCTGTCACAACTCATGGATGTCCAAATGTATAAGGACGACCGTGGACTTTACACCGTGCGTGGCGCGGGTGGACAGTTGTTGGTCGAAGGAATTTTCTGCGCCCAATTCAGGCTGGATTACAATACGGACAAGCCACAGCCGCAAATCATGTGTAGCGACTTTGCAGACTCAAAGACGAACAATGTCACCAACACGATCCGCTCAGGCAAATTCGCCGGCATGATTCAGGTTCGCGACAAATACGCCCAGGTCGCACGCGACAACATCAACGAGATTGCCTTCAAATTTGCAGACAAATTCAATGAAGTTCACCGTAAGGGCTTCGGACGTGGCGAATTTGCGGCCGGCAATGGTCGAGACTTTTTTGAAGGCATCGGCAATCCCGATTTGGAGCCGGCACAGCAGATTTCCGTCTCAAAACTCATCCAGCAGGATGTCAATGCAATTGCCGGCGGAATGAGCGCACTGACGCCTGGTGACAACGTTATTGCGAATGAATTGATTCGCACCATCAGCGAGCCCATGTACAGCAACGGCACAGCAACAACAGCCATGTTCTATGACAACTTTGTGGCCTCGTTGGGTTCCGCGACGATGAATGCCAAGAATGAATTGAAGGCAGCTGCAGTTGTTAAAGCAAATGTTGAAACTCAAAAAGAGCAGATCTCGGGTGTGTCACTGGATGAAGAGGCTGCGAATCTGCTCAAGTACCAGCATTTGTTTACGGCAAGTTCGAAGATAATCACGACCGCGGACGAAATGTTCAAAACGGTCCTGGATTTGAAACGTTGATCTTTGTGAGGTTGGATTCACATGCGCGTTTCTGAACGGATGAAATTTCAAGCCACCCAAAACCGCCTGAACGAGGCGCGGTTTTTTGCAATGGACACGCAAGATCAGGCCGCATCCGGGCGCAAACTCCGGCAGGTGAGCGATGACCCCAGTGGCACTGTCCGGGTCTTTCGCAACCGGACCCGGCTCGAAAATATTGCTCAATTTCGCAGAACAATAGACTACGTTGAAGGTTTTTTGGGTAAAACCGAAGACTCTCTGCGGAGCATCAGCGAAACGGTGATGCGCGCAAAAGAACTCGCAGTTCAGCAGTCCAACGGTGTCTGGGATGCTGGTTCGCGCAAAACGGTTTCATTTGAAGTTCAACAATTGGCTCAACAGATTGTCCAGTTGGGAAACAGCACATACGGGGATCGCTTCATCTTTGGTGGCTTTCAAACCTCACAGCCTCCTGTTGCAGGAGATGGCCATTATGCCGGAGATGACGGTCTGATCTATGTCCAGCTCGACGAAGACAGCTTCAGGCCCATCAATATTCCTGGCCGGAAGATTTTCGAGATTTCGGTCAAGGATCATGGCGTGGATGTTCCGCTGTTGCAGATTATTCAAGATTTCAAGGATTCTCTTCAGGACAACAATCCCGAAGGTATTTACAGGGCATCCGCTCGCCTGGATGGAGCACTCACTCAGCTCGCAGAAATGACTGCTTCTTTGGGTGCGCGTCGGGCGGGTGTTCAGGATGCGGCCAGCCGACTCGAAACTCTCGAGGAGTTTTCATTGAAAGACAACGTTCAGCTCGAGTCGGCAGACCCAGTCACGACTGCGCTGGATATGAAACGCGCCGAGACGGCGCTGTCCTACACACTCAACTCCAGCGCCAAAGTGCTGGGGCCAAGTCTGATGGAGTTTATCAAGTAGATCACTTTGCAAATTGTGGATGTTTTCGCATCCTGCTGCGAATGAGCTCTCTGCCTTCTTCGGTTTCTGCATCCGAAAAAGCTTTGTGGGAGCGTTCGAATGTCGATAAAAACTCCTTTGTCAAAGGTTGTTTCAATGCAGACAACGAACCCGCGGCGACGATGGATGGCGATTTTTTTCCGCTGGCAATGGTCTGGCCAACGTACCAACCACCAGCTGCCATTGAGGCTTTCACGCAGGTTGCACTTGAAAAAGTCACGAGGGTGGTTTTGTCATGTGCAAACTCATGGAGTTTCTCAAACAAATCAACCGTCCAAAGCCAGGGGTGGCTTGCTGGCGAAAAGAAGTCGTAAAAAATCGCGTCTGTCTTTTGCTTCGCTTCATCAAGGGATTTTTCGTGAATCGTGGTCCTGAAATCTCCGGCGACGAATTTCCATTCCACTTTTCGTCCATTGGGAAGGTCGAGTGTGATTTGGTTTTCTGCAATGGCACGTTCAATGAATTTGCGGTGACGTTCGACTTGTGGAAAGTGTTCGGCTGCGGATAAAAGTGTGATCAAGCCGTTTTTTTCCAAATCAAAGCTCCACACACGGAGCAATTCGCATTGACTTTCAGCTTCGGCCAGGAAATCGAGCAACATCATCAGCTGCGCTCCGCAGCCCATTCCCAAATCAAAAACCAGCAATGATTTCTTGCTTGAATCTCGGATTCCACTTGAATTCAAATACAGTTCGCGAGCCTCCTTTTCGGGGCCAACGCTGCCATGCAGGATTTCACGGGTTGGTACGTGCCGGAACGTCACGACGCCATTGTCGAGGATTTCGAATTGGTAGCGATTGCCGTCGTTGTTCATGGTTCTCCTGCTTTTACTGCTTGACCCGTCGCATCAAAAAGATGCTAATGGCATGAATTTCGGTCAAAGCAAAGAATTTTAAGTTTCCATAGGGTTGTGCTAGTTTCCCTCGAGGATTTTAACCTCCAGGCTTTATGCCGAAATCCCTCGAACCAATTATTGGAGCAAGTTGAATCATGACTTCGGTGGATGCCGCTCTCGAGATTCGTGACCTTCGTCATTCCTACGCAGAAAATTCTGTTGTGCTGGATATCCCGGAATTTCGGGTCGGCAAGGGTGAGATGCTGTTCCTGCATGGTCCCAGTGGCAGCGGTAAAACAACTCTTTTGAGTCTTGTCACTGGAGTTTTGCCGGTTCAATCGGGAAAGCTTTCTGTGCTGGGTCAGCAAATGGATGCCTTGAATGCTTCGCAACGCGATGCATTGCGGGCCGCCAAGATGGGCTATATTTTTCAGGTCTTCAATTTGCTGCCGTTTTTGACTGTGATGGAAAACATCCAGTTGCCGTTGCAGATGAGCCGACAAAAGTCTGCACGCTTCAAAAATCAGGATGAGGTCAAAAAGAACATTCACGACCTGGCGGGACGACTGGGAATTGGACAATTGCTCAATCGTCGCGCGGGTGAGTTGAGCGTCGGCCAGCAACAACGGGTCGCGGCCGCCCGTGCACTTGTGGGTGAGCCTGAATTGATTGTTGCAGATGAACCAACCTCTGCCCTTGATTCTGAACTCAGGCAGTCCTTTGTCGAAACTCTTTTTGCCCAGGCGCGCCTGCAAAATTCGGGCGTGCTTTTTGTGAGTCATGACAAATCACTCATGCCGTTGTTCGACCGCTCGGTCGCGCTCTCTGAAATCAACATGGTCATGAAAGGAAAAAATCCATGACCCTTCTCAGGATTCTTTGGAAAAGTTTGTGGAATCGCAATGTGACAGCAACGCTGACCGTGTTTTCTATCGCTTTGAGCGTGATGCTTTTGCTGGGCATTGAACGGATTCGCCTTGGTGCGCGGGAAAGTTTTTCAAACACCATCTCGCAGACCGACCTGATTGTTGGAGCCAAGGGCGGGACGATTCAGCTTTTGCTTTACACCGTATTTCGCATGGGCAGCGCCACAGCCAATATTTCGCATGAAACCTATGAGTCGTTCAGCAAACATCCCGCGGTGAAGTGGGTCATTCCGATTTCATTGGGCGACAGCCACCGGGGTTTTCGGGTTGTTGGCACAAATGCAAATTTTTATGAGCACTATCGTTTTCGCCAGGACAAGCGGGTTGTTTTTGCGCAAGGACGTGCACCAGACGGAATTCTGGACGTAGCTTTGGGTGCTGAAGTTGCGGAAAAACTCGCTTATAAAATGGGTCAGAGCATTGCTGTGACCCATGGCGTGACAGATGGTCCGGGAATTTTGAACCACGACGACAAGCCATTCACGGTCGTTGGGATTCTTGGCAAAACGGGCACACCCATCGATCGTTCCATTTACGTCACCCTGGAAGGTCTGGAAGCAATTCACATGGACTGGAAAGACGGAGCCCCACCACGAAGAGGTGAAGAGATACCGGCATCCAGCCTACGCAAGGAAGATATCCGGATCGGCCAGATCACTTCGTTTTTGGTGCGCACCAAAAACCGTTTTGAAACACTTGGACTCCAGCGTGAAATAAACATTTACGAAAAAGAACCCTTGATGGCGATTATTCCAGGCGTTGCGCTCAGCGAATTGTGGTCAGTGGTTTCTTATGCAGAAGATGGATTGCGGCTGGTGTCGTGGAGCGTTTTGTTTGTGGGTCTGCTGGCCATGCTGATTGCAATTTATACGTCATTGCAGGAAAGACGCAGGGAAATGGCCATTCTCCGCAGTGTTGGATCTGGCTTGCCGAAAATTGCGCTGCTGTTGGTGGCCGAAGCTTTCCTGCTGACTTTTTTGGGCGTTGCTATTGGAATCTCAATGACCTACGGAATCCTTTTTGTTCTTCAACCCATCATTGAGGGGAAAATGGGGCTCTTCATACCGATTCAATCGTTGACGTTGTTGGAGTGGGGTTTTGTGGCAGCGATTCTCGGCTGCGGACTTTTAATAGGAATAGTTCCGGCGCTCAAAGCTTGGCGCAACTCGTTGGCCGACGGCCTGGCCGTCAGGTTTGTTCTGCCGATGTTTGTTTTGGCAACGTCTGCCGTTGCCGAAGCCAAACCTCTTCAGGTGGCCTCGAGTGTTTCTTGGTTGCAGGAGATTGCCAAGGAAGTGACCTGTGGTGGCCAGGGAATTGAAATTTTGCCTTCGTTGGTTGCCCCCGGTGCAGATCCGCACAGCTATCAACTCACTCCCAAAGGGCGCATGAACTGGGCAAAAGCAGATCTTCGCCTCATCATTGGTGAAGGAATCGAGACTTGGAACGAAAAAACTGCCGGAGCGCAGAACAAGATTTTCACAGCCACAAGGGGCCTCAACCTGCGTCGGGTTGACGACGAATCGGGGAATGCCTCTGAAGGTGAAGGTCATGCACATATGCATGTTCGTGGCGTGAGTGTTTTTGACCCGCACATTTGGCACTCGCCCAAACTCACGCGCGAAGTAGCGCTCAATTTGTTTAACTTTTTAGCGCCCAAAGTTCCTTCAAAACGGAATGACTGGGATGTTTGTATGCGTGCCTTTGTTCAAAAAACCAAGCAGGCCGAGAGCAACGTTCACAAAAAAATCTCCACCATCCCATCAACCCGACGGGTGTTGGCAACCAATCATGATTCGTTTTCGTATTTTGCCGAAACCTTTGGCCTCAAAGTGGTCGCCATTTCGGGAATTTCCACAGAGGGTGCGGTGACTCCTGGCAGAATGCGGCGGGCATTGGACAGCATCCGCAAAGAAGGAGCAAAGGCTGTTTTTCTCGAGAGTTCAGCATCTCCTGAGACTGTTCAGAAGGTCGCAGCCGAGCTTGGCTTGAAAGTGGGTGGAGAACTTTACGGGGATGGGTTATCTGCACCCGACAAGCCGGCCGGAACCATCATCGGGCTTTGGGAATACAACGCAGATACCATTGTGGCCGGCCTGAAACCTTAAGGTGCTGAGTTTTTATGAGTTTGAGTTGGGACAATCTCGTCGTCGGCTACCCTGGCCGGGATGCTTTGAACAGGCCTTTTTCGGGAACCGTCGAAGATGGTGGCATCTATGCGATCGTTGGACCCAACGGCTGCGGCAAGTCAACCTTATTGAAAACCTGGCTCGGACTGATGAAGCCCATGGCGGGTCGAGTCGCCGTCAACCTCAGTGAACTTGCGTCATCTTCGGCAACCCTGACCTACGTTCCGCAAACCCACAAGGTCAATCGGTACTTTCAGATCAATCTTGTTGATTTTGTCATGCAGGGTTTTGGACGGCATCCACCAGCGAAAGACGATGCGTTGCAGTTGGTGCGCGAAGCACTTGTTGAATGGGAATTGAGTGCCGACGCCGAAAAATCTTTCCATTTGCTCAGCGGTGGACAAAAAACCCGGGCATTGGTTGCGCGTGCGATATTGTCCAAGCCCAAATTTATTTTTCTCGACGAACCTTTGGCCAATCTTGATTCGTGTTGCCAAGAAAAATTGATGAACACGCTTCATGTTCTGGCCCACAAGCAGAACATCTGTGTGGTGATGGTCGACCATCACTTTGAAGCTTACGAGAAGTTCCTTTCGGCAAAATTTGTATTTGAGCGTTCACACAACGAAGAAATTTGCGCCATTCGCTATGAGCCCAAGGACGACACATGCTGCAAAACTCCCTGATTGACCTTGGCACTCTGGCAGCTTTTTTTGAGGCAGACTTTGCCCGCATGGCCTTGCTTTGCACCGTTCTTGTTGGCGCCATGTGTGGGCTTTTGAGCCCGACCATCGTCTTGAAACAACGCGCGTACGTGGGCGACACTCTGGCTCATCTGGTTTTTCCCGGTTTGGTGGGCGGTTATTTTGTTGCCGTGAGTTTCGATTTGCCTCTGTGGGCGTCGCTCATTGTTGGCGCTGCCTTGACCGGTCTGTTGGGCAGCATGCTGGTTGAAAAACTCGAGCGTTTGTTGGCCATTCCTCCTGACAGCGCAGCAGTGGTGGCCCTGACCGGCTTTTTTGCTTCGGGGGTTGTTGCGGTTTCACGCCTGCGCGGTACCCGAATAGATTTGGAGCGCTTTCTGTTTGGCGATGTGCTCACTCTTTCTGCGTCTGAGGCCGTTCTTTTGTTTGTGGTTTTGTCTGTGGTGGCACTGACCCTGGCGTTTTTGAAGAGTGATTGGAATGCCTGGTTGTCGGATTCCGAATTTGCCTTGTTGATGGGCTTTCGGGTCAAGGTCATCGAGAGGCTTTTTCCGGTGTTGGTGACTTCAGCAGTGCTGACCGGTTTGTTTGCCGTGGGCGGTCTGATGATGTCTGCTCTTCTGGCACTCCCAGCTGTTTTAATGCCTCCCAAGTCGGCATTTTCGCTCCGTGTGTTGATGTTGAGTACTTTTTTGGCAGTTGCGGGGCTGGTCTTGGCTTTTGCTCTCGACTGGCCAGTGGGCAGCAGTATTGTCCTGTTGGGCTTCGTCCTTGTTTTGCTGAAAGCCATCGTGATAAGCCTTCGCCACCGTATGTTGGCAAAAAAGCTTCATTGAAAGAAATCGGGAGCGCTCCCCATGTCAGATTCCGTATTTGAAATCAAAAAGAGCAAATTCCTTGAGCAACGCGAATGCGGGAATCTGGCAGACAGCTATCCCAAAACGCATTGTGTCGAGCAGGCGATGGCAGCGCCGGAAGGCACCCGTGATGTTTCAGTGGCTGGCCGGATCGTTGGTCTGCGGACGATGGGCAAAATTCTTTTTGCGCACATTTTTGACCACAGCGGTCGCATGCAGATTTGCGTGCGTAAAACTGAAGAAAATCCCGAAATCTTTGAAACCTTCACCACAAATGTTGCGGTGGGAGACTTTGTTGGTGTGACGGGAGAAATTTTCCGCACCAAGACGAATGAGCTCACCGTGCGCGTTGAGAGCTACAAGCTTCTCAACAAGTGTCTGCGTACATTGCCGGAAAAATATCACGGCGTGGAAGACATCGAGACGCGCTATCGCCAGCGCTATCTCGACATCATCATGAATCCTGAATCGCGCGAAGTCTTTCGCAAGCGTATCGAGATCGTCAAGTCGTTGCGCCGCTCGCTTGAGGATGCAGGCTTCCTCGAGGTTGAAACTCCTGTGTTGCAAACCCAACCATCGGGTGCGCTGGCACGGCCTTTTCATACGCACCACAACGCTCTGGATATTGCCTGCACCCTGCGTATTGCTCCCGAAACTTATCTCAAACGTTGCATTGGTGCGGGCTTCGACAAGGTCTATGAATTCGCACGTTGCTTCCGCAACGAAGGTATTTCGGCAACTCACCTTCAGGATTTCAGCATGCTGGAATTCTACGCTGCCTATTGGAATGCCGATGTCATGCGCAAATATGTTGCCGACATGATTCATACCCTCATCAATCGCGTGTTTGGTGCGGCGCAGGTCAAACTGCATGGTCATGAGGTCGACTTTTCCGGAGAATGGCCGGTTTATGACTACAGTGATCTCGTATTGAATGACTGTGGCATCGATATCCGCATCGAATCCACCAAAGAAAAACTGGTCGAGGCGCTCAAGAAGAAAAACATTCACCTCGATGACCTTTCGTCCATGAACTGGGCGAACACGGTTGACGCACTTTACAAGAAAGTCACCCGGCCGAAGTTGATTCAGCCTTGTTTTATTGAACGTTACCCAGCCGACATGGCTCCGCTCGCCCGCCGCAACGCAAACGATCCGCGCTATGTGGATATGTGGCAGTTTGTGGTGGCCGGAGTTGAGATCGTCAAAGCCTACTCTGAGCTCGTCGATCCGCTTGATCAACGCGAACGATTTGAAGAGCAAATGCGCGCACGTGCTGCAGGTGACGAAGAGACGATGCCCATGGACGAAGACTACCTTGTATCGATGGAACATGGCTTTCCACCGATTGCGGGCGTGGGTATCGGCATCGATCGACTGACCATGGTGTTGTGTGGATGCGACAACATCAAAGACACAGTTCTGTTTCCGCTCATGCGTCCGGTGGCACCGCAAGCCAATGCCGAGGAAGAAAAATAATCCCAAAGGC
>JBDLRR010000170.1:0-7299 GCA_039799985.1 Pseudomonadota bacterium
GGCTTTCCTTGGTTGCTCCGGAAGATTTGTGACTTCCAGTGGCCCTTCTTCCGGAAAGGCTGGCGTACAAACATTCGCCAACAGTCAGGCTGCCGAAGCCAACTCTGAAAAGGGTTCCGGATTGCGAGCAATTTCTTTGGTAAGCCCTCCCGCCAGCGAAACATTTTTGGAGTCATTCTCGAGCGCGGTCGACGCACCGGGAGCGACGCATTACCGAGCTTCCGTTGTCGACGGAAAAGACGCCCCTTGTGCCAATCTCACCGTTTTCAATAAAGTCTCGGACGCCCTTACGCTGCAACTCGGAAAGGCTGGCGACAAAACGATCTGCCTGCAGCCCGTGAGTGAGGCTGGTGGCTTTGGTTCAATCAGCAGTCTGAGCATCAAAAAGAAAGAACCCTCTGGTGATGGTCCAGAACTCATCCTGGAAGGTGCGCCGCAGTGGTTCACCTCATCATCGAGCACGTCAATGAGTCTTGTGAGTCAGGACGCGGTTCAATACCGATACAGCTTCACCTGGGTGGCGAGTCCAACAACACAATGCAAAACGCTTGAAAAGTTTCCCTGGAAATCGGTCGGTGAATCGCTCTCGCTGAGTTATGAATACGATGGTCCTTGGCTGCTGTGTGTCGAAGTGCGCGACCGCAATGGTCGCAAGAGCGTCGCACCAAAAGCCTTCAGTTGGACGCGCGACACTGTTTATCCGGTGATGAATCCGTTGCCCTTGCCGGGAATGCCAACAACAGAAACCGACTTCAGTTTTGATATCAAAGGCAATCTTGTCGACTTCTATCAGTTTGCATTGCTGGAAGGAAAAACATCCTGCTCCGGTGCAGCATACTCAAACTCAACTCCGGTGAGCACGCCGCTTAAATTCAAACTCAGCAAAGATGGCCCCTGGACCTTGTGCGTGACCACCGAAAACAAATCTGGCATGCGTCAACAAGTTCCGTTTTCAGGAGTCATTGAAAAAGTCAGCCCAGTTGTCGTCGCAATGCCGAACACTCCAACCACAGAGACTCCGCCGATCGCCACTGCCACAACAGCGCCAGTCCCGACAATCAATCCAGTTGCCAAAGTTGTCATGACAGCTGTGTCGGTCAATTCCAGCAGAACGCCTTTGTCTTCGACCCGCAACTTCACAATCAGTGGCACAAGTGTGACCCACTTCAAGAGCTATACCTACGATTATTCAAACACCTGCCCGACGACTCCACCAACTGGTGCTGCTGTTTCGGTCGCCGCTGCGTTGTCGGTTTCTTTCTCGAACGGTGGAATCAAAACCATTTGCGTTTGGGGAATCAATCGGGCCACCAATGGCAGTGAAACCATTCAAGCGACGCCGACTTGGTTCAGGTTCTACAACGACACAAGTTACTCAATGATTGGCAAGAGCGTCACCAACCCCGTGGCCTTTACGGCCACGCAAGCAAACCAAAGCTGCAGTTGTCACGATCTGTATTTTGAATCCGATTGGCGTTCGCGCGCCGTGTCGGTATCGGCCAGACTGCGAGCAGATACAATGCCCTCGTCCGGCTGGTATGGAAAAGACACACAGAAGGCAGGGCTGATGGCATTTCTAAATGCGATTTCGGGTTATCCCATCGACATGCCGTATGTCATTGTCAGCCCCTGAGGCTTTGTCTCTTTTTCAAAAACTCTGCTTTACGAACAAATCAACCTTGAGAAATGTCTTTCGAGCTGACCAAATCTTATGTTGGTCGGGTCATTACGATGCTCAGATCCAGCGTGGCGAACTGCTCTGCTGAGACACGAAATGCAGCAAAAGCAGATGCAACTCAGCAAATTCTGTTCGTTTAGCGAGACAGATGTTCACACCATCGAAATTATTGAACAAATATTTGCAGAAACCGAAGCTTCGATTGTTCAATGAAGTCATTAAAGAATATTTACGCATCTGTTTTTGAGGATGAGATGAATCCGAAAAATGATCCAACATTAATTCCGTTTGGAAAAATCCTCAGCAAGCTGATGAAAGAACGTCAGCTGACGATTCAGGCAATTGCCAACCTGGCTGGAGTAAACAAAAGCGTCGTCCATGGTTGGATGACCGGAACGACGCCTCACGATTTGATTGCAATTGGAAAGTTGTCGAGAGCATTGGGAATCGGATTCCGGGAACTGCTTCTCGGCGAGCCAGAGAACCCCGTCACACTCTCAACCCTGGATGTTCAATTCGACAAAGTCGATGTGTTCGAAGGACTCTGCGAAGTCAGAATCCGGCGCATCATTCCAAAGACAGAGTGATGCCGGCGTTTAGACAACCGGCAATGCCCAATTCTCGAGGGTGTTCTTGACTGTCGACAAGAACTTACCGCTGTCTGAGCCATCAATCACCCGATGGTCGAAACTCAACACCACATGACATGTTGTTCGAATCGCAATCGCATCATTGATGACAAGCGGTTTCTTGACCATTGCACCGATTCCCATGATCGCAACCTGAGGCTGGTTGATAATGGGTTGGCCGATGATCGTTCCGAATCCACCGAAATTCGAAATTGAAAATGTTCCGCCTTTGACGTCATCCGGAGAAAGCTTTTTGCTGCGCGCCTTGCCCGCAAGATTCTCCAATTCACGCGCAAGACCCACAAAGCTCCGCTCGGTTGAGTTCTTGATAACGGGAACAATGAGCCCCCAATCAAGAGCAACGGCGATGCCCAGGTTGACATCTTTTTTATAAACAATGGTGTCGCCGTCGACGCTCGCATTCACAATCGGAACCGCTTTGACGCCCTCCAATGCCGCGTGCATGAAGAAGGGCATGAAGCTCAATTTGAAGCCGTGGGTTGCCTCGAACTTGTCTTTGAACTTGGCACGCAAATCAACAATCTTTTGGATGTCGATTTCAATCACGCTCGTGACGTGCGGACTGGTGCGCTTGCTCATCACCATATGCTCGGCGATCTTCTTGCGCATCTGCGTCATCGGCACACGCTCAACACGCACACCATCAGCGGTGCCGGCAATCAGCCCACCCGTGGAGTCCACAGCTGAACCCGCAGCAGTTTTGACCGGTGCGAAAGCAGCTTGAGCTGCAGAAGCAACCAAACCACTTCCCGTGCCTTTGGCGGCTTCCATGTAGCTGACCAAATCCTGCTTGTTGATGCGTCCGTTTTCTCCGCTGCCTTCAACTTTCGAGAGATCAATGTTGTGCTCGGCAGCCATTTTGCGCACCAAAGGACTACTCTTGACGCCGCGGTTGGAATCTTCGAGTGCATCATCTTGGGCAGATTGTTGAGGAGCCGCTTTTTGAGAAGCTGGCTGTGCAGCAGTCTCTTTTGCTGCTTGTGGCTGAGAAGCGGCAGCCGGTGCGGCTGGTGCAACAGAAGCGCCAGCACCCGATTCATCAACAACTGCGACCACAGAATTCACCGCAACCACGCTTCCTTCTGCAGCAAGCACCTGAACCAGGACACCACTCACCGGAGAAGGAATCTCTGTGTCGACTTTGTCGGTCGAGATCTCAAAAAGAATCTCTTCGCGCTGAACCTTGTCGCCAACCTTTTTGTGCCACTTGGTCAGCGTCCCCTCGTTGATGGATTCACCCATCTGAGGCATCAAAACATTGGTGGCCATGATCTTCTGTTCTCCATTCAGATATGAATCGCGTGACCCTTGGCTGCATGAGCAGCTTCAAGAATCGTTTCCGAGATTGTCGGATGCGGATGAATGGTGTGAGCCAGTTCATCGATCGTCATCTCGAGATTGTTGCCCAAACTGAATTCTGCAATGAGTTCTGTCGCCTTGGCATGCACAATATGCACGCCAAGAATTTCGCCGTACTTCTTGTCGGTGATGATCTTGACGAACCCTTCGGATGCGTCTTCGATGCGAGCCTTGGCAATGGCAGAGAACGGGAACTTGCCGACGCTGTATTCGCGTCCTTCCTTTTTCAAGTCCTGTTCGCGATGACCAATGCTGGCAACTTCCGGATAGGTATAAATTGCACCCGGGTTGGTCAGGTAATTGATCGGAGAACGCTTCTTGCCGCTGATGATGTCGACAGCGAACATTGCCTCGGCAGATGCGGTGTGGGCCAGCTGCGGAGTCGGGATGATATCGCCGACGGCGTAAACATTCGCAGCAGTGGTTTTATAGGTTTTGAGATCAACCGGAATGAAGCCGCGAGCGTCGGGTTTGATGCCAACTGTCTCGAGGCCGATATCTTCTGTGACAGGTGCGCGGCCGACGCTGATGAGCGCCTTCTGGTAGACTCGCGGTGCTGCCTCGCCTTCGACCTGAACCTCAACCTTGCCACCTTTGGCCGTGATGCTCTTAACCTTGACGCTTGTGAAGATTTCAACGTTTTGTTTCTTGAGTGCCTTTGCGAGTTCAGCTGCAGTTTCGAAGTCCTCGCTCGGGACAAGCTGTTCGCTCATTTCGAAAATGGCCACCTTGGAGCCGAAGCGACCAAAGCAAGATGCAAATTCCGAGCCCACAACACCCCCGCCCAGAATAGCGAGGCTTTCGGGAACCTTGTCGATGTAAAGAATGTGGTCTGAACTCAGGATGTCTTTGCCGTCGATTTTGATGTGCGGCAATTCGCGCACCTTTGAGCCGGTCGCCAGGATGATGTTCTTTGCAGAGATTTTGCTCTTGCTGCCATCGGCGGCGGTCACCTCAACCTGGCCAGCGCCTGCCAGACGTCCCATGCCGCGAATCACATCGACCTTGTTCTTCTTCATCAGAAAAGCCACGCCGCCATTGACGTGCTTGACGATCTCGTCCTTGCGTTTGTTGACCTGCGGAAAGTCGAGGGTGATTCCCCCTGGTTGGTCAGCACCGGCGATCTTGACGCCGTACGACGCAAGCTTAGCGGCTTTGTCGAACATCGCAGCCGAGTGCAACATTGCCTTGGTGGGAATACAACCCACATTGAGGCAAGTGCCGCCAAGCCAATCCTTCTTTTCAATCAATGCAGTTTTCAGGCCGCTTTGTGCACCATGAATCGCTGCCACGTAGCCTGCGGGGCCACTGCCAATCACGACGAGATCATAAGATGTAGACATTTTTACTCTCCTGCGCCATAACACGCGGGCTTGGGGCGCCCAGGCGTGGTAGATAGCTGCGCCGACCCGAAAAGGCAACTGATGCGCTGGATTGCAACCCATGAATTACTCCCCTGTTCCCGAGTCTTTTATTCACCAGTTGATGCTGAGGAAGATCCCTCTGCGAATGGAATTCATGACGTCCGCAAGCAAACTCGAGGAGCTGCCACCCGCGCTTGTTCCTGAGTTGGCGATCGTGGGGCGCAGCAATGTCGGCAAAAGCTCATTGCTTAATTTTATTGCAGGCCAAAAACAGTTGGCACGTGTCAGTTCGACGCCAGGACGCACGCAGTTGATGAACGTTTTTGACGTCGAGAAGGGTGTCTTTCGAGTCATCGACCTTCCAGGATACGGATTCGCCGTGTCTCCGCGGGAAACTCAGGCCCATTGGGCCGGGGCCATGAGAACCTTCTTTGAAAAAAGGGAGTCACTCGTGGGGGTGCTGTTCCTCATGGACTCACGCCGCGAGGTCAATCAGGAAGACGTCGATCTCGTTCATTGGTTCCAGCAACAAACCCTGACTGTTCTGTTGATTCTGACCAAATGCGACAAACTCACAAAAGCCCAGTTGGGTTTGATTCTGCGCCAGCGCAATCAGCAATTGGGACTGCCGCCAGGAATGGTTGTCACAACAAGCACCACTCAAAAAATGGGTCTGCCTGAAATGATGAGTGGATTGGCCGGACTTCTGCAAGCTGATCCGCGCGGCCCATGACCACTGTCCGCAGCATGAAAAAAATCCGCCGCAGAGGGCGCAACACTGCGCGTGGCTGGCTGGCACAGGCCGTGAAAACGTATCTGCGTGCGCTCGAATCCACCGAAGCACAAACACCACGGCCCGAACTCTACTCGCAAATAAATGAATTGGTTGGTCAAGTTCTTGCCGGTTGCGACAAGTCTGAGCGCTGCACAGAGCCTGTCAGCTTGATCCTCGATGAAACGGTCCAGTGGCTCGTCGACGAACTCGGTATCAAAGACGATGAAAGCCGCAAGGCACTTGAAAAACGCAGTAGGAGTTCGCAACCTGAGTCACCAACACCGGTCGAATCCGCATTCAAAGGACTCACGCCGCTCCATCAGCTGACACCCACGCCGCCGCTTTCACTTTGCCCAGAACTGGCTCGCGACGAAAATGGCTCGCTCGACAGCAGGACCGTTGGAAAACTCCGTGATTTTCACCCCGAGATCGTCCTCATTTCTCCTCAAATTCCGCCCAACACCGGAACAATCGCGCGACTTTGCGCAGCGATGTCATGCCGGCTTCACCTCATCGAACCCATCGCTTTTGACGTCAGCGAGAAAAGTTTTCGCCGTGCAGGGCTCGACTACTGGCAGTTTGTCGAACTTTACGTTCATTCCGATTGGGAGAAATTCTTGGCCATGCGGCCCCATCGGCGTGTCATTCTGGTGGAAACCGGTGGGCAAAAATCGCCAAGCGATTTTGAATTCCAGCCCGGAGATCTTCTTGTCTTTGGCGCAGAAACTTTTGGGATACCACAGAACATTTTAGCCCAGTGTAAAGAAAGCCAACGTGGGCATATTGTTACAATCCCTATGTTTGATCGGGGTGTGAGAAGCTTGAACCTGGCAAACAGTGTGTCGATCGTCACGCATTGCGCGTTGGCCCGATTGCACAAGGGTTTCTCATAAAGATCGCAGAAATGGGAGACGCAATCCATGCGGATCGGCTCACGTCCTTTTGTGGAACGTGGTTCATACCTGGCGGCAGAGCTACTGACGCTGGGGCTGGTCATACTCGTGGGAATTGGCCTGGCGCATTTTGTTGCCGCCGGCAGCGAACCATTCACTGAAGTTGTTGAAGTCAGTTCCGACCTGCGCATGCTTCCGCATTACGCCGGATTGTCGCTCATCCGCAGTCTCATCGCCCTGTCGATCAGCTACTGTTTTTCAATCCTTTATGGAACTATTGCTGCCCGCAATGAAAACAACGAACGCATCATGATTCCCATGCTGGACGTGCTCCAGAGTTTGCCCGTTCTCACATTTCTTCCGGGATTTGTGCTTGCATTGACCAAAGTTTTTCCAAACAGCCGATGGGGCCTCGAGATAAGTTGTATTTTGATGATCTTCACAGGTCAGGTTTGGAATCTGGTTTTTGCCTACTACGAAAGCCAGCGCGGATTGAGTCCTGACCTGAAAGAATATGCTGCAGTCACAAGGCTTTCATCCACAGAAAAACTCCTTCGTCTTGACCTTCCAAGTGCCTTGG
>JBDLRR010000171.1:0-14130 GCA_039799985.1 Pseudomonadota bacterium
TATCGTCCAAATAAGCAACAGCTCACCCGGCCGATTATCAAACAAATGCCAGTTTGTAGAAGGTTTCATTTCCGGAGTGATTTTGGAAAGTAAAAAACCGGAAAATAATTTGAGCAATGACAGCGACAAAACGGCAAAACAGGTGATTCCAAGAGCATTTGCCGACCACCAGGTGCCCCACCTCAAAACGGAAAAGGGTTGACCAAAGAACATGGATTGAAGCCAAAGGCCAGCGGTGGCTGAAATTGGAGAATGAATCAGAAGTCCACACGAGAGGAAAATGAACATCTCTTTCAATCGATTGATGCTGACCGGCTCTGCAATGAATCTGCGGGCGACCAACGCTGCGACAAATGCACTGGCCGAATTGCTGGCGACAAAGCAAATTGTGATTCCAATGCTGGAACCATGAATCATCGAATCTGTGATGAAGTTGGCCAATGCCGACGCCAAAAAAATATCGCGCCAATCAGATGCCTTGTTCTGTGAAAAGACCAAGGCAGAGAAAAACAACCCACTGGGAGGCCAAAGAGTGCTGAAGCCCAAATTGAGACGACTCATTGCAGAACCGATTTCGGCAAGCACAACCATCAGAAAAACAAAAAAGAGAAAGAAGACGATACGTCCACGCCAGTTCAGCGGAATTAGTTGTCGATCGTCCACAAAGCGCCCCTCCCCGTGAAAAGAGCGCTATTGCGTGAACAGGACGAAACACAAGTTCTCAATCCTTTTCTGTACGGAAGGGATGACGCATTGCAGGTTTTACTTCAGGAAACTCGACAAAGCTGCAGCAAGGTCTGTCGCCTTGCCCACCCGACGTACACGTTCACCCGAGCCCGTGACTTCGTTCATGAACGTTTCGGGGCTTGTCATCAGCCCTCCAGAGCCCGTGGTTGGGCTGGTGACGACCGTACCACCCGACACAATCACGATTCCACCCGATGTGGGTATGCCCGAGACACCCACATCTCCCAACAGAACTCCGAACACACGGTCTGGAAAAACACTTCGCAGCTGTGCAGCAGCATCAATAGGCTGCGGCATGTCGGTGGGCATGCCGTCTGTAAAAACAAGAACGCTCGATACTTTTTTGGGAGACGAATTCATCAGGTTTTGGGCGGCACTTTTCGTCAAATTGAAAGCTTTTGAAATATTTGTGTTGCCTTCTGCGCGACAAATCGAAGGCCGATATTTTGCGTCAAGCTCAGTGTCCGAGAGTTTGAGAAACGAGTCATCGGTTCCAACAAAGCTGGCCTCGCTGCTGAAAACTGTGAGAGAAAGACGGGCGTCGGGATTATCACCCAAGGTTGTTTTGAGTTCTTTGAAGAAAGTTTTCAACGCTTCAAAGCGAGTGCAATTGGGGTCGGTTCTTTTCAGCGAACCCGAAATATCAACAATGGCATAAAGATCCAGGCTCATTCCAGGAGCCGCGATCTTGTTTCCCACACCCTCGCCTGCTGCCGAAGTCTTGCCGTTTTTTCCAGTGCCCTCGGCATTTGCAGCTCCGATTTTGCCTTTCGAAGTGTCTGGCGGCGTGGAACTGTAGGAGGAATCTCCGCAGGAAGTCATGAAGCTCACCAGCAAGGTGAGCGCCGCAAACTTTAGAAGCATATCGATTCCTCCCAGCGTACTGATCGGAAACGACAGAGCGGATTTCAAGCAATTCAATTTTCAACAAATATAACGGCCAGATAAAACATGTCTCTGGGGTCGAGGCCGATTTGACAATTTACCGTTTACCCTTGCGTGGTGATCCTTTTGACTTCTTGTTCGAGGCTGACGAATTTCTGTCTTCGGATTTTGCCTTGCCTTTGGAATGAGAGGCAGGACGCGTGCCGGCTTTCATTCCACGTCTATCCGAATCTGCGCGTCGCACAGGACGGGGAGCATCTGTAGCGCCACTCCGTGCAGGGCGGGGAGTATCTGCTGCTTCACGTCTGACCGGACGAGGAGCATCTGCAGCTCCACGCCGTGCAGGGCGAGGAGTATCTGCTGCATCGCGTCTGACCGGACGGGGAGCATCTGCTGCTTCGCGTCTGACCGGACGAGGAGCATCTGCATTTTCGCGACGCACAGGCCTTGGGCCACCGCTACTTTCTCGACGCACCGGGCGAGGCCCCTCACCAGCGGTCCGCTGAACCGGACGCGGACCATCAACCTCACTGCGTTGAGCTGTGCGCTCTGCGCCGCGATCAGGACGCCTGACTGCGCGAGGCTTTTCGTCGCGTTGGTTTTGCGCCGCCTCCTCTTCGCGAATTCGTTGTGATCGTTGTTTGCGTTGAGCTGATGCCTCGGCAGAACGCCGCGAGGCTTCCATTGCATATTCTTCATCATTGAGCTTGACCTGCCGACGCAATTTCCGCTTGGCCAAGACAGAATCCTCCAAGCGAGCTGACTTGGCTGCCGCTTTGTCTCCAGGCTCAGAAGAACGCAGCATTTCATTTTTGATTTGTTCGAGCTGTTGGCGGGAGTTTGAATCGACGACAATTGCTTGCCCAGGTTTGAGGGTGGCAGGCAACAGAACATCACCCATGCCGACACGCACGAGTCTGACAACTTTCAAACCAATCGTCTCTGCCATGCGGCGGATCAACCGATTACGTCCTTCAGTCACAACGAGTTCGAGCCACTGTCCGCGGGAAGCTCCCATCCGTTCTTTGTTGCCCAGCCGAACGCTCACGGCCTTGGCCATGCCATCGTCGAGCATGACACCGGCACGCAGTTTCTCGACGTCTTCAATTGTCACACCATCTGCAACAAGCACGGCATAGGCCTTTTCAACCGAAAAGCGCGGGTGTGTCAGGGCATAAGCGAGGTCGCCGTCGTTGGTCAGCAGCAGGAGTCCTTCGCTGCGATAGTCCAATCGTCCCACTGCCTGCACGTTTGGCGGCAAATTCTTAACAGCGGGAAGATCAAAAATGGTTCTGCGGCCCTTGGCGTCAAAACGTGTTGTCAGGCACATGTCGGGCTTGTTGAGCAGGTAAACGACCTTGGGAATATTCTTGCCCGCGAGAAGTTTGCCATGAACGTGGACTTTGTCTGACCGCGAAATTCGCGCGCCCAGTTGAGTCACAGCTTTGCCGTTGACTTTGACCATCCCTGCAGAGATCAACTCATCTGCCTTGCGCCTCGAGGCCACACCACTTTCCTGCAGGAAAACGTTCAATCGAACCGTCTCAGCGGAATCATCGAAACGTTTTTTGGAATCGTTGGTCATGGAAATCTCTCCCGCAATATCGTTGTAGACTTGAATGATAAACCAAAATGCCCGGTGGAGCATCTCTCCCCACAGGGCATTTGACTCAGGTTGAAAGAACTCACTGGTTGCAGTCCGGGATTACCCCATAAACAAACAAGCCATCGGGTCTTCGAAATATGTTTTCAAAGTCTTGAGGAATTCTGCTCCCTGGGCACCGTCGATGACACGGTGATCGCAGCTGAGCGTGACGCGCATGCGTTGCTCAACTTCAACATCGCCATCCTCATTGACAACCGGGGTTGCAACAGTGGAGCCCACCGCCAGTATTGCTGCTTGCGGAGGATTGATGATGGCTGTGAACTCTTCGATTCCGCTCATTCCCAAATTCGAGATCGTGAACGTGCCGCCTGAGTAGTCGTCAGGTTGGAGCTTGCCATCACGCGCAAGCTTGATGAGCTCGCGGTTCTTCTGGGCAATTTGAACGAGGCTGAGTTTGTCGGCATGACGCACCACAGGAGTCACGAGCCCTGCCGGCAATGCAACGGCAACGCCCATATGGACGGAGTTGTATTGGGCAATGAAATCGTTCTGCCAAGACGAATTGATGTTCGGATGCTTACGCAAAGCACGCGAAACCAAAAAGACGATCAGGTCGTTGACAGAAAATTTCTCTGCTTCGCTGACCTTGGCAATAGTAGCTTTGCGCCATGCCAGCAAAGGACCCATGTTGATACTGATGGTCAAATAAAAATGCGGCGCAGTGCTGGTGCTTTCGACCAGGCGACGAGCAATCGTCTTGCGCATCATGCTGAGCGGAACTTTTTCCATTTCTGCAGCCGGAGCGGCCGAAAAGCCTGGCACTGCAACGGACGATGTAGCTGCGCCGCCGGTCAGATTTTCCACATCGCGGACAACGATGCGGCCATTGGGTCCGGAGCCTTGAATGCTGCGCAAATCGATGCCTTTGTCTGCAGCAACACGCTTGGCCAGAGGACTCGCACGCAAGCGATCGAGTGTGGAGGTTGGCGTGACCGAAGCTGACGGCGCTGCTGCAACAGTTGTTGATGTTGCTGCGGCCGGTGCAGATGCCTTGGCTGGAGCTGCGGCACCACCCTTTTTCTTGGAATTGTATTTGTCGAGCGCTTCCTGCCAGTTTTCATCGGCCTTGCCGATGACAGCGATGGGTGCGTTCAGGTCGCACGTCTGTTTGTCGCCAACGATGATCTTGATGAGCGTTCCCGACGCAGGCGATTCAAATTCCATTGTCGCCTTGTCGGTCTCGATTTCAACTACCGGATGTCCAGCCGTGACCTTTTCACCTTCCTTCTTCAACCAACGCGCAACAGCACCTTCTTTCATGGTATCGGAGAGTTTGGGCATTTCCATCACAGTTGCCATAGCATTCAGCCTCTTTCGTGGAACTTGTTGTTAGCGGTACATGACTTTTTTGATTGCAGCGATCAAGCGCTCCCTGTTGGGCAGCACTTCATGCTCAAGCGTTTCATTGTAGGGCATGGGAACGAAGTGGTTGTGCACGCGCGCCGGAGGTGCATCGAGTTCATCGAAGCATTCGGTGACCGTGCGATCGACGATGTAGTTTCCAATCGTCGAAATTCCCCAACCTTCCTCCAACACCACCAGTCTGTGGGTCTTGCGGACAGATTCGAAAATCAGGTTTTCGTCCAGAGGTTGAAGAGTGCGCGGATCCAAAACTTCAACTTCAATGCCTTCCTGAGCCAATTCTTCAGCAACCTCAAGAGCGAGGTAAACCATTTTGTTCCAGGCAACCAAAGTGACGTGTTCGCCCTTGCGCTTGATGTCTCCAACACCGATTGGAATCAAGTATTCGCCATCGGGAACTTCGCCTTCACGGCCGTACGTCATTTCGCTTTCAAGGAAGCACACGGGATTGTTGTTGCGGATGGCCGACTTCATCAAACCCTTGGCATCTGCCGGAATCACGGTGCTGATGACAATCATCCCAGGCACGTTGACGAGCATGTGGTCAACGCACTGTGAATGCTGCGCCGAGAGCATGTGAGCAGCGCCGTGCGGGCCGCGGATGACCATCGGAATCGGAAACTGACCACCGCTCATGTAATACATTTTAGCTGCGTGGTTGATGATTTGGTCGAAGGCCTGAATCGCAAAGTTCCAGGTCATCATTTCGATGATCGGACGCATTCCAACCATCGCTGCACCAACACCAAGTCCGCAAAATCCGGCTTCGGAAATCGGAGAGTCGACAACCCGCATCGGACCAAATTGTGCCAACATGCCTTTGGAGACTTTGTATGCGCCGTTGTACTCGCCGACCTCTTCGCCCATCAAAAATACGGTTGGGTCGCGTTCCATTTCCTCGGTCATGGCCTGACGCAATGCTTCTCGATAACTAATGACTGCCATTGTTAAGAAACCTCTTTGAACTCAAATCCGGTTTGTTAAGGAGCCAACACGTGGTCGTAGATCGTGTGGAGTTCCGGCTCAGGAGACTCCTCCGCGAATACAACAGAGTCTTCGACAACTTCAGAGATTTCCTCTTCCCATTTGTCGAAGTCATCATCTGTTGCCACACCGTTTGCCACCATGTGATCGCGCAGTGTTTGCAAGCAGTCCTGCGAACGCTCGCGCTCGACTTCTTCTTTGCTTCGATAAGTTTGCGGGTCAGACATCGAGTGTCCACGGAAACGGTAAGTTTGCATTTCCACAAGAATCGGTTTGTTCGTCTTGCGGGTCTCTTCGATGATTTCGTACATCTGTGCATAGGTGTTGAGAACGTTGCGTCCATCAACAACAGCTTGACGCATGGCGTATCCCTTGGCGCGATCAGCCAAAACGTTCAGGCTGCAGGTGCGCGAAATCGCCGTGCCCATGCCATAAAGGTTGTTTTCAATGATGAACACGACCGGAAGGTCCCAAATGGCAGCCATGTTGAGCGCCTCGTGGAACTGGCCTTGGTTGATGGCGGCGTCACCCATGAAACAAAGACAGACGAGGTCTTCCTTCATGGAGCGGATCTTCCATCCCACCCCTGCCGCCAATGGAACTTGGCCGCCCACAATACCGTGGCCACCCAAGTAGCGCAGCTTTTGCGAGAACATGTGCATTGAACCGCCGCGACCGCTTGCACAACCCGTCGATTTTCCGAGCATTTCCGCCATCACTTCACGTGCACTCATGCCCAAAGTGATTGGCTGGACGTGGTCACGGTAGCCACTGATCACATAGTCCTGCCCCTTGCGGATAGCATTGAGGGTCCCGGTCGAGACAGCCTCCTGACCAATGTAGAGGTGACAAAAGCCACTAAATTTTTGCTGTACGTACAATTGGCCGCATCGCTCTTCGAAGCGACGGGCCAGCAGCATGTCTTTGTAGAACTCGACGAGCTGTGCGTTTGTTGGCGCTGGCATCGGCGTTTTTCCTATGTTTGTGTTCAAAACTTCGCCCGCCCGGAGGGAGGGAAGCGACACGCTATGCCAAATGCCCGAACGCTGCAACAGAGTGTTTTAAAAGAACTGGAGCTTCATACAGAAGACCGATCCGCCGGACTTTATGAATTCCTCGGTCGAAATTTCAATGGGTTCAAAGCCAGCGCCCTTCAATGCGGCAACTGTTCTGGTCGCCCCAGCTTGCATGATGACATGTTTGCCGTCGGGGCAGTGGGCGTTGCAGGCAAAAACGGGCGAATCGGCCTCAGCCAAAGGAACCTCAATCAGGCGGGGAAAGATTTTTTCAATCAAAGCCCAACCTTCGGCCGTAAAAGCATCGCGACACGCAAGCGCGGAATGCGAATCCAGAACGCTCAAGCAAGTATCAAGGTGATAGAAACGGGGATTTACCAACTCGAACACAACAACATCTGCTTCGACCCGTTGCGCCACTTCCGTATAAATTTCCTTGGTTGTCCGGTGGCCATAGCCCCCCAAGAGTAACCTATGTCCTGGCAACCAAATGGCATCCCCCATTCCTTCAAACAAAGTGGCAGGGCTTCGTTCGGGCAGGTTGTGGGTTTTGTATCCGAGTCTTTCGAGAGTGGACCTGATCGTTGGCACCTCACGATGACGTGTGTCATTTGCCATGTTGCTCATGATGGCCATGCGTTCACCGCTGCGGCTCACGAACGGCAGCGACTGGTTTGCACAAAACACCATATCGGGCAAACCTTCCTGAGCGTCTGCTTCATGCACCGCGAAGGCCAGGTTCTTGTATGCGGAGCGCAATCGTTCCCATTCTTCATCAGCTTTGATTTTATTGAGTACATGCAGCGAACCATCAGCTTTGCGCATGTGCGGATTGATGGGATTGTCGACGTGAAAAAAAGTAGGTCTGACCATCAAGATATGACCCGCCTTAGGCATTTCAGGGGTCTGTCGAGGATCGACCTTCATCTCCTGTACTTTTTGAATGACGCTGTATTTCATCTGTTTCTTCCTTACTCTGGGAAACCCGCAGCTTAACTCATTGCCGTTCGCCCGCAACGGGGTTGCCGGAAATCCATCAGTGTTTTAGCTTTAACTGGGTCAAGACCTGCTTCATCCAGTAGCGGTGTCAGTCACCCTGATGAGAGGCTGCATGCCGACAACGTTCAAAATTCACACTCTGAAACCCAAGTCCGGACAAAAATTTCATCGCTTTCAAACATGCCTGTACAGCAACCAAATTGAACATCTTGGTCAGCAGGAAATGGAAGAAAGTCGGTGTGCTTTTGTTGCCGTCGGTGCTGGTCGTTTGCCAGGAGTCTATTCTCGCGATCAGTTGATGGCCGTCCGCTTTCTTTCCACCCGATGGGTCGAAGCATTCAAGGAAAAATTCATCAATCCCGAAAGTCTTGAAGAATTGTTCTTGCAGGAACTGAATCAGCTCAAAAAAGCAAAAGCATCAATTGTTGGCCTAGCTGATGAGGCCGTGCGCTGGGTGCATGGCGATGCCGACGGGATTCCCGGCATAGTGATCGACGACTACGGCTCTGTTGTGGTTATTCAGTGCGGGTCGCAATTTGGCGAGTTTTTGCTTCCATTCATTCTTCCGGCTCTGCTGAAGGCAACGGAACAACCTGTTTTTGAACGCAGCTCAGGACAAATCCGGGCGCTTGAAAAACTTCCGGAACGAACACGATGGATTCGTGAACCAGTCGATTCCAAAGAGCGTGCCCAGCTCGAGATGGTCACAACAACACTGTCAGGACTGAAGTTGAGCTTCAGACCACAGCGCTGCCAAAAAACCGGTTTGTTCATCGACCAACGTGAAAATTTGGAGCTTTTCAAAAAACTCACCCGGTCCTTCCAATCGCGTTCCATGCTCGATCTCTGCAGTTATGTTGGAGCCTGGTCATGCGCTGGTGCTGCTTCCGGCATTGCCGACTTTACTCTCGTGGACCAGGACAAGGACGCCTTGGAAATGGCTCAACACAATGTTGCTGCCAACATCGCCGACGGGGTTTTGCACCGCGTTCAGACGCACCATGGAGACCTTTTCGAAATTCTGTCCCGCTTGGGCAAAGACAAACCCCGCTTTGATGCTGTCGTTGCGGATCCTCCAGCCTTCACAAAGAGTGCCAAACACATTCCAGAAGCCAGTCGGGCTTATCAGAGACTCACAAAACTCGCTTCGCGTCTGGTTTCAGAAAATGGAATTTACGTTGCCTGCAGTTGCTCGCGCCATATTGATGAAGAAGAATTTTTCAAAATCGTCAGTGAATCGCTTGATGCCGACGACTGGGTCTACATGGGACGCGGCCGGCAATCACCAGATCACAGCGTGTTGGCCAACGACAAGCAGTCACTCTATCTGAAGGCGTTGTTCTTTGTTCGTCGTGGCTCGCTGGCACTGATCAGTTCACGCGACGCAATCCAGCGTGGGGTGGAGAATTGAGCAGCATTCCACAAAAGCACATCGTGATCGACGCGCGAGTTGTTGTGAACAATCAGAGTCACGGAATTGCCAGATATACCGACGAACTCGTGCGCAATTTGAGACTGATCGCCAGCCCCTTTCGGTTTACTCTGTTCGTCAATCGGAACTCGCCATTTCTTCATGAGCAGTGGCCTTCCAATTTTGAATTGCGGGTTCTGAAAACCAGTTGGATTAGCCTTCTGGGACAATTCGAAATGTTGTCGCACCTGAAAGAGCTCAAGGCAGACTTGTTCCATTCACCGAGCTTCATTGTTCCGTTCTTAAGCAACATTCCCTTGGTCACGACAATCCACGACTTGAATCACGTGGTGTTGTCGGAAAACTATTCCATCTTTCATCGCTTCTATTACAGCCTGCTGCTGGCCCGCAAAATCAAGCGCTCAAAGGCGGTGATTACAGTCTCGGGCTTTTCACAAAAAGAGATCATCAACTTTTTTCAAACCCAACCAGACCACGTCAAGGTGATTCACAACGGAATCAACGAACAGTTTCAAAATCCACCTGTACGCGGTGACAAGGAACTGGAAAAAATTCTCGAAAAATTCGAACTGCCCAGCGAATACATCTTGTCTATCGGCAACAAGAAGCCACACAAAAACATCACACGGCTCGTGGAAGCCTGGTGCAAAAGTTCAATCAACATTCCACTTGTATTGCTGTCGGACTTCGACCCGGCCCTGCTCGAACTTGCGGAGTCGCATCACAAGAAGCACAACCTCCACTTCCTGAGATTTGTTTCCAATGAGGCTCTGCCGGCAATTTATGCTGGGGCGCGCTTGTTTGTTTATCCTTCAATCTACGAAGGTTTTGGTTTGCCGCCACTGGAAGCTGCAGCATGTGGCGTTCCGGTCGTGGTCTCAAATTGTTCTTCTCTGCCAGAGGTCATGCGCGATTGCGCTCTTTATATTGATCCCTCGAACACCGAGAATATTTCGAGAACACTGGAGCAGGCTCTTTCCGACAGCGAAGGACAAGCCGACCGCATCCGGAGAGGACGCGAACTCGTCAAATCTTATTCCTGGACCAAAGCAGCCAAAGCCACACATGACGTCTATCGGCAGGTTCTTTTGTCGGCCGATCACGTTCAACAAATCGCTGCGCGATCGGATTTGAATGCGGGAGAACACTCGCATGGCTGAACTGCAAACCGCCCCACAGCACAAAAAAACCATTGGCTTGAACGGACGCTTTTTGGTTGCCCAACGCACAGGCGTGCAACGCTCGGCCTATCGACTGTTCAGAAGCGTCATCGAACATGGGGACCGGTTCAATTTCATACTCTTCACCGGCGACAGTGAACTTTTTGCTCCGGAATGGCAGCGCCCCAACGTCAAAGTGGTCACAAGCCCGTTGTCTCAGCGCAGCGTCATGAGAAATTATGTTTGGGAACAAATCGAGTTGCCAAGGCTCGCCAAACGCTTTGCTGTTGATTTGCTTCACAGCCCGGCCAATCTTGCGCCCTTGGCGTTTCGTGGAAAAAGCATCGTCAACATCCACGACCTTTGTTTTCTCGTGCAGCCTGCCTGGTTTTCTTTCACATTCCGCAGCATTTACCGCTGGCTGGTGCCGCGCATTGCGCACAACAGCTCACTTGTGGTGACAAACTCCAATTACTCCAAAAACGATATTCTCAAATTTCTGGATTTGGACGTCGACCGCATCCGCCTGACCTATTGGTCTGTGGATCCGATCTTCTACGAGTACAACAAGCCCTATCAGGATCGTGAAGACAGAATAATTTTTGTTGGTTCACTCGAGCCTCGCAAAAACCTGCTCGGATTGTTGAAGGGATTTGCACTTTTCAAGCAAAGACACCCACACAGCAAGACCCGGTTGACCGTGGTCGGTTGTGAAAATCCACTGTTCGCCGACATCGGAATCAATCGCCAGGATGTGGGCAACGATGTCGACTTCCGTGGATACATCTCAGACAGAGAGCTGGCCGAATTGTTCGGGAGCGTGCGAGCATTGGTCTACCCCTCATTCTATGAGGGATTTGGATTTCCGCCTCTGGAAGCCATGGCGGCCGGCACTCCGGTTGTCACCAGCCGGACCTCGAGCCTTCCTGAAGTTGTGGGCAACGCGGCATTGCTCGTGGATCCCTATTCGCCCGAAGATATTGCAGAAAAGATCGCCCTTGCACTCGATCCGGCAGTCGCGGAGAAGCTGGTTGAAATGGGCAATACACAAGTCAGAAGATTCAGCTGGGACAAGGTCGGCGAGCACATGATTGATATCTATTCCGAGATCTTGGCCGAACAGCACTGAAACACGAAATTACAAAATTTCGTTAACCGAACGTTGGAATGCTTACAAAAAATCTTCGCAAAGATTCTTCAACTCGGCATTGGACATTTTCTGCAATTGGAGCATCTCATAGAATGGGTCGCCGTGCCGATGAAGAGCAAAGGCAAAGGCTTTCTCAGTCTTGAAACCCTGATCTCTCAAATCTTTCAGCCGTTGATGGATCTTGCGGCCACCAAATTTCAGGATGCGTTCCTCCGCCAAGAGATGCCGCCATGCGTTTTGATTAACAGTGGCTAGAGGCTGCGCAAAAATTTCAAAAGGGATTCCTTGAAAGGCGAAAGAAGCAACAACAACCGGAAGTTGATCGATCTGCCGATGTTTTATCTGAAAATCATCAAAGTGGTGAAAGAGTTCTGTCAGAAAAATTGAAGTTTCAGTTATTCCCGAATCGTCGGTGGCGGCTTCCGCTGAGTCATGCGAAAATGAAGTCAAGGCTCCGCGCGAATCGAGCAGGATATCAACGTCTGAACCGCAGGATTGAAGATTCAAGGGCAACGAGCCGGCAATCAAGGGATCAAAAGCCCGCAAGCGCTCCAGCAGATTCAATGACGACAAGGCATTGCAAAGGGGAATATTTTCTTCAATGTGAATCACAGATTCCAAGGATAATGAATGAAATTTGACTGCAAAATCGGAAAAAACAAACTCCAGTTCAGGATTGAAATTTTTTTTCAGACCAGTCTCAATTTTGGTGAAAGAACGATACCTTTCTTTAAGCTCCGAAAAACTCAAATCGCTGACCACTTCAAGATGCTCAAAGCCATCCTTGTGGATTCTTCCTTTTTTGGGAGCAGGAATTTCGATGAGATCAATATCCCAGCCATCATGGCACAAAGACTGTTCAAGTTTGAAGGTGGAAATCATTCTACCATTGACCTGAGTCTCTGCGAGAAGAGTGGAGAATGAAGACAGCAGCTCAACTGTAGCCTGGTAGTTTTCCTCGGTTGAGGTTCGATAGCAGATGTGATCCACATGCCAGTGGGGTTCAAAGAAAAATCCTTGTCGTGTCATTTCCATAAAAGCATTGTGCAAAAATTCCTTTGCTTCTGCTTTGAACTGTTCTTCAACCATTGATGTTCCCTTTTGGCTTTTTCGAATGTTTTGACCAATAAACAAGGTGTCTTTTTCAGTCAAACGAATGTGAGATTCAATGATGACCGATCTGCGCGATCTATTTTAATCTGAACTGGATTAGCCATCATAGATGGTAACGTTTCCTGGAGGTCATCCATGATACTCGCAAAGTTGACGGCTCGAAGGTTGTCACATGTCGAGACTGAGCTGCTCGTGAAGCGAGCTGTCGAATGGATACAAAAAAATTTCAAGCCCAGAGCAATTTGGTTGTTTGGCTCGATGGCCGGAAACGAAGCAACCGAGTTTTCCGATATTGATATCGCTGCTGTTTTCGATTCTGAATCTGAACTGAAAGAAGCCCGAAATACAGGAATCTTTAACCTGTCGCAATACCTTGGGCAACCTGCTGATTTGCTTCTCTACGCACGAGAGACGTTTTTGCGTAAGAGTCAGAGTGGCGGTGTGTGTGAAATCATCATCAATGAGGGAGTTTGTCTTAATGACTCCCAAGCGTGATCGGCTTTTTAAAAAGGCCTGTTCGGCCGAACTTCTTGAAATCGCAGAAGGCGATTTGGAGTCTGCAAAAGTGCTGCACGAGTCCAGTCGCGGACGAGTTAAAAATTTGGATATCATGCAGAACAATGCATAGAAGAGTCACTGAAAGCTTTGCTTGTTCATTTGGAGAAACCAGTTCCCATTACACGTGATCTTGGTGTCATTACCGAACGCGTGAATCAGTATTTAACTCTTGAAGTTCATGCAGATCTGACACTTTACACTGAATTTGCGACGATCCGACGTTACGAAAACAGTGATATGGTTTTTGAAAAGGACGACATCAAGGCCGCCATAGAAGTGGCAGAATTGGTGCTTGTCTGGGTAAAGTCAAAGATATCAATTCAAAGTTAGTTATTCATTTCAGAGCTCATCATTGATTCGCCGAATGTGGACTCGGCCGGCATCAGCAACAAGATACTCACAGGTACGTCTATTTTTTGGGCGCGGTTCAGAATCCTCGCACCAAACTTATGGCCATGGCAGTCCGCCCGTTTAAATGTGGGGAAGGCGATTTTTGGATGCTGATACTGGTCAATCCGTCAGCTCGGGGGAAACCCCAGCCAGTGATTTTCGTAATGCCCGGAAAACCGGCATTACCCGCCGGCAATGCGCAGGTGCGAAAATTCAGCTGGGACAAGGTCGGCGAGCACATGATTGATATCTATTCCGAGATCTTGGCCGAACAGCCTCAAATCACGATGTAAAACCTTCACAAATGATTGCTTGTTTTCCGTTGAACTGCGGGGTATGGCTTTCGCCAGTTCATTCGAGGATTCTATGAGCAGCAATCAAAATATTCGTAATATCGCCATCATCGCCCACGTTGACCACGGCAAGACCACGCTGGTGGACGGCCTCCTCCAACAAGCCGGAACCTTTCAGGCTCACCAGACAGTCGCCGAGCGCGTGATGGACAGCATGGACCTCGAGAGAGAGCGCGGTATTACAATCGCCGCCAAGAACGCCTCGATGGTGTACAAAGACACACGCATCAACATCGTCGACACTCCCGGACACGCCGACTTTGGCGCGGAAGTGGAACGCACACTGATGATGGTCGACGGAGCAATTCTTCTTGT
>JBDLRR010000172.1:0-2767 GCA_039799985.1 Pseudomonadota bacterium
GGAATAAAAGCCTGGGTCGCGAACATTGGGGTTCCAAATAGCCTCGCCATCAACTTCTAACTCATTAAACTCTTCCATGCCAAGTTCGGCTAACTCCGTACTAACCAAAAGTTCTTTGTCTTTGGGGCGTTCAAAGCGAACTGCAGCTTCTTCAAGTTTTTTGCCATGTCGATCGAGTAATTGAAACTGTACGACGCGATTTTCTTCACTTAATCCAGTCGCTACCACGCGAACTCGAACAGATTCGCCGTCGGTAAAGATATTGGCAGCTCGATCCAGTGTCATGCGAATGCGTGGCACCTTCCAAATGCGAATTCGATCGACGTGTACAACGCCTTGAGCCGACGAGGATTTCGGGCCTTCCACCATGAGACGGACACGACCTTTTCGAGCATTCGGCATCGGCCGTTCTTGTAGCGCGTTGATTTCCAATGATCTCCAAGGAACATCGCCGCTAAGTTGTTGCGTGGCTGTTGTGCTGATGACGTTTTCTTTTTCATCCAGAATTTCAAGCTGTGCCCACACTCGATGATCAGATAACCCGACGCATTGCATGTCGAGTTGCATGCTGTAGTAAAACCTGGGTTCAATGGTGATCGTAGGACTGCAAATGTTGATCGAACCGCCATCCACTCGCATTTCCAAACAGCGGTCGATGGCTTTGTCAAATAACTTGTCGATCTCCGGAGGTAGGGACTCGAGAACCACTTTGGAAGGAAGGCGTCCCCGTTTCCAGCCAACATACACTTTGCCTACGGACTTGCCTGCTTCAACCGACGCGGCATCGAGTTCCGGGTTTCTAGCGACAATTTCCACCGGAAGATATTTGGGGAACTCGCGGCTGACGGTTCGTTTCCAATTATCGGGCCATAAATCTAGATTGTTGTCACCATCGCGCTGAAAATCCCAACTGGCCGTCAATTCGGCCAATGCCTTCTCTTGGTTACTGACACTTACCTGCGATTTGTCTCGACGATTCAGCCAGTCGTAGAGCTTGTTAAAGAAACTCCCTTCCTCTTCGGTGATGGGATCGGCCGACGCAGTGGCGGAGACAGAAACAGAAGGGTTCGGCCCCTTTTCCGATGAATCAGTGTTTTCCGAAGAAGGGGTGTTTGCTGGCGAAGTTGGGCTTGCAACTGTTGTCGGGGCTGGAGTGGCTTCATCAGCCGTAGACCGCCCAGGGGCCAGCACTACAATAGAGAGGACAAATAGAACGATTGTCTGCGCAAGTTTTTGGGCAGGAATTGTTTGTCCTCCCGCAACTTGATGATGTTGTGGAGGATAGAGTCTCTTGAAAGGGGAACTCATCATGGCACAACTGACAATTGGAATTCAACCGGCTAACTTAAACATACCGCTTAAGCAAGGGTTGCACATTGCAGCGGATTTGGGTGTCCAAGTTGTCGAGATTGATGCACGAACTGACATTTCCTTTAACGATCTTTCCGACACGGGTGCTCGGCAGATTCGGAAAATGATCAATGATCTGAATTTGCAGGTTGTAGCGTTGAAGTTTGTGACTCGGCGCGGCTATGGTGAGGCAGACGGTTTGGAACGCCGCGTGGATGGTACCAAAAGAGCGATGAAGTTAGCCTACGCCTTGGGGGCTCGCTTTGTGGTCAATTCAATCGGAAAAGTGCCCACCGACCCAGCTGATCCGCAGTGGCAGATGATGAAAGAGGTATTGAATGACCTTGGGAACTACGGACAAAAAGCGGGGGTGTTGCTGACCGCTGAGACGGGAAGTGAACCGTTGAGTGACCTCTACCAATTGATCAAAGCTAGCGCTGAGGGGACGGTCGGAATCGCTTTGAATCCAGGTAACTTATTAATCAATGGTTTCGATTTTCATGAACAGTTAGTAAGTGTATCTGATCATGTTTATATTGTGCACGCACAGGATGGTGTACAGGATCGTGCTCGCGGGCGAGGATATGAAGTTCCTTTGGGCCGCGGTTCGGCGGAGTTTCCTGAAATCGCCGCCATTCTTGAGGAACGTCAATTTCGTGGCGCCTATGTCATCCAACGCCATAACCCATCCGGAGCCCGCGAAGAAATCGAACTTGCGGTAAGCTACTTGCGCAATCTCTAGCCGATGGGTCAGTGCCAAAAGATTCGTAATTGACGGTGATTCGATTCGTTATTGGAAGATGATTTTCTCATTCGCAGGACGAGGGCGTGTCTGCCCCTTGCCCAACTCGTCCCATTCATGTTAGCTTCTGGAAATTTTATTTTTCTGGCTATGATTTTGGCCCCAGAAAAGGGGGGGCTCTGCTGCGGTGATTTAATGCTCCCTCAGCCGAGTTGCACATGCGACCAAAATTCAGTGCCGTCCAACATTCACGCATTTACCCTGTGAGGGAAAAAGTGCCACGACGCGACGATTTGCGCAAGATCTTGTTAATCGGTTCAGGTCCTATTGTCATCGGACAGGCCTGCGAATTCGACTATTCAGGTACGCAAGCCTGTAAAGCACTTCGAGAAGAAGGTTATGAAGTCGTTTTGGTCAACAGCAATCCTGCGACCATCATGACCGATCCTGCATTAGCGGACCGAACCTACATCGAACCGCTCACCTGGGAAGTTGTGGCGAAAGTGATCGAGCGGGAACGCCCATGCGCCCTGCTGCCCACTTTAGGTGGCCAAACTGGCCTGAACGTTGCCATGGACCTCCATCGACATGGTGTATTGCAACAATTTGGCGTTGAGATGATTGGGGCTAAGCCCGATGTGATCAACAAAGCGGAAGACCGAGATTTGTTCAAAC
>JBDLRR010000173.1:0-7489 GCA_039799985.1 Pseudomonadota bacterium
CCATCGCAAGCCGGTTTTGTTGTTGTAGCGAAAGTCTTGTCATTTGATTCTGCCATGGGGGAAGTTGCACGACGACAAGTCTCGGCAAACAGTGCCATGGTCGACGCCATCGACGTCATCTTCGAAGATCGCCAACTGTTCCGTGCAGGCAAGTCTGCGCCAGGATTTTTCAATGAAGTCATCGAATTTTCATCTACCCAAACGACGCAATCCCGAGTGCCTCTTTCTCTGAAAGCTCATGCCCGATTTTCGGATTTATGGCTCACACTGTTTGTTCTTTTGGTTGTGGGTCTGGTTGGATTTGCCACAGGTCTTGTCCTGATTGGACGATGGACACGGCGCACCGTGCAGGAACTGTTGGAACCACTGCGTGCACTTGTGAACGGAACTGCTTTGCTGGCATCGGGGGATTTTTCTGTGCGTGTGCGAGAGCCAAAGGAAGAGGAGTTGCGGACACTGGCTGAGAAGTTCAACTTCCTTGCGTCATCTCTGGAACAAACCATGCAACATCTTGCATCCGCCGCACGCCGGGAGGAGGAAGCGAAAAGATACGCCATTGAGGCCGAAATCATCCAGCTGCGTGCTCAGCTACAACCGCATTTTCTTTTCAACTCATTGAATATGGTTGCTCAAACCATTCTCGACAATCCGAACCGGGCGTATGAGATGACATTGGAAATGGCTGATCTTTTTCGTGCCATTCTGCATGCATCAAGCAAAGTGGCTCACCCGATTGAAGATGAGCTGAGCCTGGTGGGGTCGTATCTTCGGATCCAGTCCATGCGGTTTGCAGAAAGACTCAGCTTTTCTCTTCCACAAGAACCTCTTCCGTTCTCATTGCAAGTCCCATGCCTGGCTCTGCAAAACCTGGTTGAGAATGCGGTGAAGCATGGAATCACGCCTCAACGTTCCGGTGGACATATTTCCATCAGCCTCGAACTTTTGCAGAGCCAGCGGCGGATTATCGTCGAAAACAACGGAACACCTATTCCCGACGAACTGCGTGAGGGTACCGGGCTGCAAAACACCCGGCGGCGCTGGCGCCTCCTGCATGGTGAAACTGCGAGTCTGGAATTGGAGGTCAACAAGGACGGCAAAAGCCGCTCGATTTTGAGAATTTTGGTTTCACTGTTTTTTGTTTTCATATGCGCGAATCATCAGGAAAGTCTGTTTGCAGAACCTTTGACATCTCCTGCCAAGCCGCGCGTGTGCGTCCTTCTTCCGACTTCGCGCGAAAATCGCTGGCAACAAGATCGAAAAGTATTTCTCGAGGCAGCTCAAGCAAGAAACAATCTTGAGATTGTCGTTCATGTTGCCCGCAACCGTTCAGACGTACAGGCCGCTCAGCTCGACAAGCTGATTGCCGACCGTTGCAATTTTCATATCATTGCAGCACACGATTATCGGGAAATGTGCAGGCATTTGAGCCGATATCAAAGCATCCAGGTGATCGCCTACGACAGACCGCTTCCTTGCACACCAGTGAAACTCTACATCGGCTATGACAACTATCAGATCGGAAAGCATCAGGGAGAATATCTTGCGCGCAAAGTCCCGGATGGTTCTTATCTTCTGCTGAAAGGTCCATCCAGCGATGGCAACAGCCACAATTATTTCAACGGAGCATACTCCATTCTGGCGCCTCTGGTGGCCCTTGGAAAAATTCGTATTGCTGAAGAAAAAGAGGTTCGTGATTGGAGCCCGGCACGCGCCCAGGCAATTGTTCTCAACGCATGGCGAAAGCAAAAAGGAGATATCCAGGCAATTCTGGCACCGAATGACGCAATCGCTGAAGGTGTCGTCGAGACCCTCAAAAGTCTTGGTGTTTCGGGGAAAGTTGTCGTCACCGGACAAGATGGTGAGGCCGCTGCGCTGGAGCGGATCAAGACGGGAAGCCAAGCAATGACAGTTGAAAAAAACATCACCAAACTGGTTTCAAGGACTTTGGACGTGGTGACGGATCTTGCCGAAGGAAAGACCGCGGGTGCAAACACGGTTTTCGAATTTGAAGGTCAAAAACTCCCTTCTGTCTTGCTGGAACCAGAGCTGGTCACAGCTGAGGATTTGAACCTTCGTCACTGAGCCACAGACGCACCAGGCTTCTGCGTTCCTTGGCAACAACAACCTCGGTTTTGTTGCGCATCACCAGGACCATGGGAAATGTATGGATGATTTTTTCAATCGCAGACCGATTGATGATCGCGTTGCGTCGGACCCGCTTGAAAAACGCGGGGTCAAGGTTTTCTTCAAAATGGCTGAGAGTTTGATCGCACGCATACGAGCGATCATCAGTTTGGATTTCGGTGCCACTTTCACCCGAAAAAATCGAAATGATATCGGACGAAACAAGCCGCGTTTCGCGAGCGCCCTGGCGCACGAAAAAACTGTCGAGAAAAATCTTCTGGTTTTGTGGCGTCAGAAGCGATTTGTTGGCATCGGCTGAACGGTTCTTTGCTGTTCGGAGGCGCTCCAGCGAACGGGCAAGAGCAGTGGAGAACCTCGCCGCGGTGACCGGTTTCAACAGGTAATCGGACGCAAAAGAGTCGAAAGCCTCGATGGCAAAGTTGGAATAAGCTGTCACAAAGATCACTTCAAATCGGCGGTTGGGGAAGTTCCTCAAAACATCAATTCCGGTTGCACTGGGCATTTCGACATCAAGAACAACGATGTCCGGTTTGAAGGAAGTGATCTTTTCCATGGCTTCGGTGCCATCGCTGGCTTCCTCGACGACAAAGTCTTTTGCCTTTGCCTCAGCCTCAAGGAGTCTTCGGATGGTTCGCCGGGCATGAGCTTCATCATCCACGACCAGAATACGCAGTTTTTCTCCCCGCGAATCCATCCGAATCTTCCCCTCGCTTTATTGCAACAAGTCACAACGGCAGAATTATAGCTTGAACTTGTAGTTTTGCCCAATGCCAGCCGTATCCCATGATCCGTCGCGCACGGGTGCAATCTCGATTTCCCGAACAAATTTCTTGAAATAAGCACTCGCTGTGCAAATTGCTCCACCTGTGTTGACAGGCCTGCAGTCTATTTTTGCGCGAACGAATTCCTCTCTGCCGTCAGCGCGAACCCAGAAGCCAACGTCCTTGTATGCAGATTCCTCGGTTGTCTGTGTCCAGCGGTAATCGACACTTGCCCATGCGCTGTCGGCATTCCAGCATCTAGGGCTGTTGGGACTTTCTGATCTGACAATGAGAGAAAAATTGTGCGCTGTCGTGGCCGAGTGATGACTCGAAAATATTTGTGAACAGCCCGAGGTGTCCGCAGCGATTTTGCTGGAAGTGTCGTGTTGTTCGGGACTGCCGCAAGCCGTGAGAGCAGCAAAGAGACCAAGAGCGAGAATTTGATTTTTCATTGTGTAGTCCTCCCTGTTGGGTTGTTCTTGCGGATTTGTTTTCTCAATATTCCGCAAACAAGGGATAGCCTTTTTGTCGGACGGGGATGTGGGAAAAAAGGCTGAACCGGAGATCCGGGAGGGCCAGCCGGTCATACCCTCTTTGAGCTGGTTATAACCATCAATAATCTCAGTAGGTAATAAAAATCTCCTCAATAAACCTGGTCCTTTATCCGATACAGCCCACAGCGGTGGGTGTATGGCATCAAGATAATCATGATTGAGGGGATATTCGATGACCAAATTTTATTTGTTGTTATCTATCGCTGTCGTTTCAAATGTTTTTACCGCCTGCAAATTGCAGAAGCCTGAGTCTGTCAGCGAAGTCAATGCGGCGTCTCAGAGCCCCAGTACCGTTCAGTATTTCGGCAATCTTCAAACTGCGTTTGAAGATGCATGCCGCACCGACGGATCGCAAAGCAATCAGAAGACAAAAAACGGCTGCAAAGAGTTTGCTCAGGCGGCTCTGAACAAGGCGGGCATCAACGCGAACAATCGTGGCTCAAAATTCATTGTTGCCTGTGGCAGTTGGCAACTTTTGGTACCGTCGCTTTCCGACGCAAACAGTCTTCGGTTGCACAGTTTTCCAACTGAAGCATTGGCAAGGGAAATGTACGAAGGGCATCGACAAATGGGCACACGCGGATGCCGACTGTTCGACCCGAAAGGGTTTCAAGTCGGACCAGCGACCTGATTCGCCCCCACAAATTCAGGGTTTTGGGGCGAGGAGGTAAACTGTCTTGGAAACAGCCGGAACCCTGAAGTAACCACGCTCGGTGACCTTTGCAAAAAACGCATTGCGGTGAGCCGATTTGTTGTGATCGTTCCGGGCTGCCGTGTTCTTGTACACTTCATAAAGCTCAATAACTGTTGGATCATGAGGCGATTGATGGATGTCATAGCGCACAACACCAGGCTCAGCCCGGCTCGCAGCCGCATAGGGCAGAAGTTCTCCCAGGAACTCATCGAGCAATTCACGCTTGATGTTCACGGAAACCAAGTTGACGAACTGTCGCTCCGCATCTGGTGGAAGTGCGGCCAGATTGATGGCCTGGTTGCCTGCGGGTGACGCTGTGGCAGCAGCCCGAGCAGTGCCGGCATCGCCTGTCTGCGGCACCTTGCAAGCAAGACAAAACATCAACAACACCGTTGTTTTTGAAACAGCCCAGAAACGCATACAGTTCCTTTCATTCAAAACCGGGTCCCTGAAATTAGACCTTTCAGAGTCCTTTGAAGCGCAAACGCTTCTGCTCGTTATTCTGCGGTAAAATTGGATTCATGCATGTCAGACTTCTGACTTGCTCGTTGTACCAAAGCAACTTTTCAAGATTTTCAGGATCAATGCCGAAAGATGGCCAGCAAATGTCAGGAGGTCCAAGCGGCATGCACGGAAATGCTCAAATCAAAAACACGACCAGGCTGATTTCGGCAGTTGCCCTGCTGTCTGTTTTCTTTCTCTCAAGCTGCAAACCTCCAAAAGAAGCGGAAACTGAAACGATTCAATATGGAATTCGGAATGATAAAATCCCACTCCGTTGGAGCCTGTCGGGGAGTGCCACGGGCTGCCCGCCAAAGCTGGCTGTGCCGGCTGAAATCAACGCTGCCATCCGGAAAGCCTGGAGCAGCGCTGAATCTCTCTTGGTTGAGCCCATGGATGCGATGGTCGGGAAAACTTCCGGAAATTTTTTGCTCAAGGATGTGGAACTTCTCGTCGGATCCGAAGGAGCATTTCTCTTCAGTGGCTGTATCAACAAAAAGAGCGAGGCCCGAGCCGACTCAACCTTGAAAAACAGCGACGCAACGATCACTTCGACAAATGGACCTATGGAAGCAAAATGCATCAGCACAAAAGCTGAAGTTGCAAATATTTTGAACAAGCCTTTGCAAGCAGAGAGCAGTTGCGGGAGCGCAAACTTGTCTGCGGGATTTGCTTTACGCTCGAGCATTAGACAAATTTCTGTTACAGCTCAGTTTCTTATCAACGGTGCATCAAAAACTTATCCAAAGATGCCGCTAACAATAGACGTTCACACCATCGATATGGCGGGAAACGTCAATGCGTCGTTGGGCTCACTTGGCGCAGCCCTGCTCTCATTTGGTAATCCTGCAATACAGATGGCTGCAAACACGCTGCTTGACCAAATGGGTGGAAGCATGAAAGCAGCTTTTGCGCAGCAAAGAACCGTTCTTCCGGACGAATCTCCTCGTTGGGCATTTCGTCCGAAGAGCAACTCCCCGGACGCGACAAACTTACTTGCCGTGAAAATTGCCGACACCATTCTGCAGGATGCATGCAACGATTACCAGGAAAGAAATGGTGGCAACAAATCCAAATGCAATCTCGTCAAAATAACCAAGAAATATTGCAATCTGGATGCTCTCAAACTTTACCACAAAATTCCGGTCACAAACTGCGTCAGCAAAGGCCCGAATTCAAAATTTCTCTATGGCTGGGCGAGAAAACCGAGTGGCTCAGCGGAGCGAGACTACCTGGAACTTGATGAAACAAAACTCACTGTTTACCATCCGCGCGGTGGTGCAAGCGATGCTTGGCAACGACAAACATGGGGTGTTTACGCTGGAACCGTGGTTCAAAACCCAGAGGCCACATGCGGAAAGTTGACGCAAGGAAAAAAGCCTTCCGAATGGCGATGTATCCAAGTCAACGTCGGAGCATTCGTGGGAGGATTTGGTCAGGGGAACTGCCATCCAGGCGTAGAGAAACTCTTGTCGCTCGATACCCGGGAGTCAATCGACAGCAGCACTCTCAAGACTGCACTTCCTTGAATCCTGCAGACTGCTGAGGGTTGTTTATCATCGCCGAACGTTCAGACGAGAACAACGCATCAACAAACTCATCAGCCTTGAAGAGCTGCAAATCATCGACACTTTCGCCCACGCCAATGTAACGAATCGGCAAGCCCAATTCGCTGGCCAAGGCGATCGCCACGCCACCTTTGGCGGTGCCGTCGAGTTTGGTCAACACTAGCCCAGTGACGCCAGCGACTTCGCGGAATGATTTGGCCTGCTGAATCGCATTTTGTCCCGTTGTGGCATCAAGAACCAACAGCACTTCATGGGGTGCTCCTGGCACGTCTTTGCTTGCCACCCGACGAATTTTACCCAACTCCTGCATCAGATCCTGGCGGTTGTGCAGACGTCCTGCGGTGTCGATGAGGCAGAGCTGGGTTTGTTGAGAAACAGCCCGCTTCACACATTCAAATGCAACCGAGGCAGGGTCGGCTCCTTCCGTCAGACGCACACACTCGGCGCCCGCGCGTTTGGCCCACTCTTCCAATTGATCCACGGCCGCTGCGCGAAATGTATCGGCAGCTCCAACGATCACGCTCTTGCCGGCCTGACGTTCCTTGAAAGCCAGCTTGCCTGTTGTTGTTGTTTTGCCAACACCATTGACGCCCACCATCAAAACAACGGTCGGAGTGGTCGTGACGACATCGGGCACCAGGCTCCAGTCTTTGTCGACACTCAGCAATCGCAAAATTTCCTTGCGCAAAACAGACTTCACGGCCTGCGCATCGGCAAGCTCGTCGCCCGGAAGGTCGTGTCTGACTTTTTCAATCAAGGCCTCGGCTGTGCGAATGCCAACATCGGCACGCACCAGAATCTCGAGCATCCCATCCAGGATGGCCTCGCGGGATGCCTTGTCTGCGCTGCTTGTGAACAGTGAGTCGAGCTGTCTGACCAGATGCTGTTGGGTTTTGCTCAGACCCTGCGACAAACGGCTCAACCAACTGGTTGTGCCTGTGGACTCTTGCGCCTCACCTGCGACTTCGGGTTGTGGAGGCAGGTTGACCGGCGTCGCCAATGCACTTTGACGCGCGGCGTCTGATCGTTCTTGGGGTTTTGGTTGCTCAGCAGAGACTTCCGGTTGTTGCTTTTGCTCTTTCTTGGATGGCAACGGTTTGGGCAACTGATTGCTGCCGCTGCGCTTGCCGAGCATAAAAGCACCGACACCCACCAACAGCGCAACAAGAACTAAAGTAATAATCTGATCGTTTGTCATAGAGTTCAGTTCACCATCATAACCAGTAAAAATTCAATTTCCGCAAATCGATGGGGTTGAATCGTCAC
>JBDLRR010000174.1:0-9643 GCA_039799985.1 Pseudomonadota bacterium
CCTTTGGGGATTCGATGGAATGACCCCGCAGAAGCAAAGTCGTCGTGAACGCGCCAGAAATGAAAAAAACAATACCTACGAAAAAGACACCGGCGACCAGTACATGACCTTCGGAATACTCAACGGCCGAACGAGTGGCATTGCCCGAAACGTGGGTGACAAATCCGCCGAAGCCCACAAAACCGACAGCATTGACCACGCCGGCAACACAGGCCAGCAGCGAGCCGACTCCAAGATAGTCGTAAAAGGAACGAGTCGTTCCCGACGTCATGTTGCCCCCGTTGCTGCAGAGCTCTGTGCTGATTTGTTTTGATTCTTGGCTAGCTTACTGAATTGCCTCCGCGATGTCTGCAGAACCGATCTCATTCATTTGACTGACGAACATGTGCTCGAGGGATCCGTCCTGCGTCGAAGTCGACCCAGAAATCGAATCAACATGAAAAGAAAGTATAGAATGTCTTTGACAGATGAACTTAATGGGAAGCACGTTGCACTGTCAGGGAGAGATTTTTATCTTCAAAAATGGAATGGACTTCTGAATGACCTGCATTCGGAACGGAAAAAAAGCGACAGCGGAAGAATTCCGTGTCGCTAAGAATTTGCGCGTAAAATTTTTCCCAATCAGGCTTTCAAAAACGCCGATTCAGCCCGCTCGAGGAAACGCTCATAGGCAAGAAATGCTTTTTCGACAGGGGCCGGTGTGCGGAAGTCGACACCTGCATCGAGAAGAATGTTCAAGGGTGATTTCGAGCCACCGGCCTTCAACAAGCCCAACACGCGCTCGCGAGCCTGTGCTGAATTGCCATCTTTTTTGAGTTCCTCAAACAATGCCAGGGAAGCGCAGTAGCTGGTCGCATATTTGTAAACATAAAAGGTCGAATAGAAGTGGGGAATTCGCATCCATTCCGATGCATTTTTTTGTTCAAATCCGCTCTCGGGGCCGTACCATTCCTTGACGAGGCCGGCGTAGAGCTCGTCGAACGAATCGGCAGTCATGGCTTCGCCTGCATCCACACGGCGGCTGGATTCGAGTTCGAACGTTGCAAACAGGGTTTGACGCAAAACCGTACCTTCAAAGCCGTTGAGCCAGTGCGACAAACAGTCGCGCGCCATGGGCGTGTTTGGCATGTGGGTCAAAATGTAGTCCGAGAGCAGAACCTCATTGAGCGTGCTGGCAACTTCGGCAACGAAAATGGTGTAACCCGCCAAATGGTAAGGTTGAGCCTTGTTGGCATGCCAGGTGTGCATGGAGTGGCCCAATTCATGTGCCAACGTGAACAAGTCGTTCAGGCTGCCTGTCCAGGTGAGCAACATGACGGGGTTGGAGTCGAACGTTCCCCAAGAAAATGCTCCCGAACGTTTGCCTTCGTTTTCGGCCCAATCCACCCAACGCTGTTCCTTGAGGCCTTGACGTGCAGTCTCGACATAGTCGTCTCCAAGTGGAGCGATGCTCTTGAGGATCAGTTCGCAGGCATCATTGAAGCTGATCTTGGTTTCTTCCTTGCCGCCTGCAAGCGAAACATAACGGTCATAGAGATGAACATCGTCGATGCCCAGAACCTTCTTGCGCAGGCTCATGCTGCGGTGCAGAGACTTGAGGTTTTTGCGCACGGTGGCAACAAGGCTTGTGTAGATTTCCACGGGAATGTCGTCCGGAAACAACTGTGACTCGAGAAATCCATTGAATCCGCGTATTTTTGCAATGGTGGAACCGGTGAGCAGTCGACCGAAAAAGTTGCTTGCAATCGTGTGTCGCGACTTTGTCATTTCGCTGTAGAGAGAAGAAAACGTGTTTCTGCGCAAGTTGCGATCGGTTGAGGCCAGCAATTGTCCGAAACGACCGTTGGATACGAGATGTTCCTGACCGTTGGAGTCTTTTGCCTTTTCGAATTTGAGATCAACATTGTTCCATTTGGAGTGGATATCCGAGAATTGGCCCAAAGGTGTTGAAAGCTGCGTCAGGATAGACTCCTCTTTTTCGCTCAACACATGTTTCTGGGAGCGAATCAATTCGGAAAGCTCGTACTTGAACTCGCTCAAGGGAGCGGTGTCGAGCCAAAGATGAAGAGGTTTGATCGTCAACAGCTCCGGGCTCAGGAATGACCATTGGGCCATGAGTCCGGCATTTGCTTGCGAAATTTTAGCAACAGCTTCACTTGATCGCCCGCTGCCGACATCTTCAGCGTTGCGCAGGCCCGCATAAACGTAAAGATTTTCAAGCTTGCGGGTCAGGGCGTTGCGTGCATGGAGCGCTTCGTGAATCAACGAAGGGCCGCTTTCTTCCAGTTGACCTTTAAAGCGACGGTTGAGCTCATCCGACAATTCCTTTTCCGAGGGAAGTGAATCGAAAGCCCGTTGCCAGTCTTCGAAATCGGCGAACAGTTTATCAAGGTCCCAGGTTTGGGCCGGGTCGACCTCGTGCCGTTTGAGGAGACCTGGATTGCTGGATTTTTCAGTATTGCTCATTGTGATTACCCCTCGAATCAGTGCGAAGGGCGGAGAATAGCCAGAGTATCCTTGTGCAGCAAGCGTAAGCGCGGTTATGCTTCCCAGCCCTGCCGGAGATTTGCATGAACCCGACTCTTTTTCCTCATTTTTTGGCATTCCTGTTGACCGGAGGCTTGCTGGCCTTTCCCGGGAGCTGTCTTGACCTGATTCTGCGGGATTTTGGCTGGTCTCCAGCCATTTTTGGCCTTGCGATGATGCTCCAGGGTGGGGCTTCGTTCGTCGGCAGCCGCTTCGCCAGCCGACGCTGCGGCGGAGAAGGATACCGAACGTGGACGGCCCGCAGTCTGTGGTTTTTGGCCTCAGGCGTTGTTCTTTATTATTTCGCCGACTGGACAACCTTGCCAGTCCTTCATGCGCTGGGAGTTCCCGATTCTGCAGGCACAATTGTCCGTTTGGCGGGAATTTCCTGCATTGGTTTTGGTATCGGCACCAACGGGATCTTCAACAATGCCGCTGCTCTTTCAAGTGCAAATCCTTCGCATGGGTTGAACCTTTTGAACATGGGTTTTACTGCCGGTGCAGTTCTGTTGCCGTTCTCAACGAGTCAGTATCTTCGAGTGGCAGACGTTTCAAATCCCATTCTGTGGCGTTTGCCGGCAGCGGGTTTGGTGCTGGCCTACGGGTTGTTGTCGTTGCATGTGCTGCGCAGTCCGCATTTGAGTCAGCCGCCAGCCGTTCACGAAACGCATGATGAAAGTGCAGACAAATTCCTGCCCTTGCCGGTGATAGCGGCAAGCTTGATTCTTTTTTGCTATGTGGGAAGCGAGATCAACCTTTCCAATAGCCTGGGAATGATGTCGGAAAATTTATTCGGATTTTCCAGCGATGCATCTCGGGTTGCGAGTTCCTTTTTCTGGGGTGGCTTGCTGGGAGCTCGGCTGTTTTTCACGTTCCGTTCGCCACATGTGAGTGAATATCCAAAAATCATGTCGATTCTTGCCGCGTGCTGTCTTGTTTTGTTTCTTGCATTTTTTCTGGGTTGGTTTCCGCGCAACGACTCGTCATTGCTTGTCAGCAGGTCTCTGATTCTGGCGTTGGGGCTTTGCATTGGCGGCATGTACAGCCTGTGTCTTGGTTCTTTGACAACCTTCTTTGAGTCTGTGCAGCGCTCAAGGCATTTCGCCAATCTGACCGTTCTAAGCGGAGTCGCTGGGGCTCTGTTGTTGCCGTTCACCTATGGGCAGTTGTCGAACTCATTTGGATTGCGAAATTCGACTTGGTTTATCGTGTTTTTGTTGGTCGGGATGTTGACGGGCGCAAGCTTGTTGTTGACGGCCAGCTTGCGCCACAAAGCAATCACTTCTCCGTCAGGTTCTCGCTGAACGCAGCTTTCATCGTCGGTGGGCGTTCCTCAAAAGCATTATAGACTTCGAGTTTGATCTCGTCTGCGCGGATGGCAACCATGACAGGCATGAAGCGGGAAAACTTGCTTTGCATGTCGGGCCCTTCGGCTGCGGGCCCAGACGACAAATTGAAAAACAGATTGTCGATTTGCACTTTGAGATCGACTTTTTGTGTTGCCGGATAGTCTTCGCGAACTCGTTTTCTGACGGCATCGGTCAAGGACAACGGAGAAAACATCTGGTGCGCGGCAAGTACAGGATTTTTGCTCATGTCGAGGGTGATGATGTCGACGTCTGAGCTTTCGATATTGGCGCGACCATTTGCATAACTGCCGCCCATGTAAATTGTGTATTGTGAGGCAATAGGGCGTTTGGTTTTTTCATCCTGAAGGAATTTTTGAAATATTTTTGCCACGTCCGCAACTTGTTTGGCGTTGTAATTGCCGCGCGAACCGTCGGGGAAGATGATTTCACGAAAGACCTGCAAATAGGAATCGTATGCAGCCAAGATGTCGGTTTTGACCTTGGGATGTGTGGAGATGATTTTCAACGGGTTGACCGCATAGCTCAGAATCATGTCGAGGCAGCGTTTGGGCGCCACCATGGTCGACTTCCAGGAGTGATCGCCTTTGCTTGCCGTGGAATAGAATTCCTTGACCGTTTTCATGATTTCTTCACGCAGATCATCTGGCAACAGCGAGAGTTCGGTATAACCGCCCACCGCAGGCAGTCCGTCCTTTGCACACACCGTCACATATCTTTTCCATTCCGGGCCGTCGAAGACTGCTCGTAGGGTGCGCTGTTTGGCTTGTTCCGAACCGATCATCGATTTGACCTTCGTCGCCAGTTCGGCTCTCTCCTCGGGCGTCGATTTGGCAGCGGCTTGCGACAGTTTGGCCAAAAGCACGTTGTCTTTGTCTAGTTGCTCGAGCGGAGTCGTCATAAGAATTGAGCGTGCAGTCTGAAAATGTTCCGACGATTTTGAGCGCACTCCGGTTTCGTTCAAGGAACGCTTCTGGCATCCTGATAGAAAGCCCATTGCCGTCGAGCCCAGCAAGGTGGCTGTGGCAACTGCGGACGCACGCGCCCACTTGTTCTGACGTTGTTTGAACATGAAAAGCTCCAGGTATTCTCGTGATTTGTGAAGGTAATGGTATTATTGTTGGCGATGGAAGACAGCGTCAAGTGTCAGGATTGAGACTCAGGGGGTTCTGAATTATCGTCTGGACTCGGGTTGCAACGGCTGCTAGCTCACTGGCCAAGAAGGTCCCGCTGCGAGGGGGAGTGAATGGGTTACACACTGTCGCGCCGCAATGTTCTCAAGGCTTTGGGACTGGCTGTTTGCACCCCGGTATTCTCCAATTTTGCCAAAGCAGAAGAAAAAGATTGGGTTTTGGGCTTTGGCTCGTGCATGTCGACTCGCAGATCGCAGAATTTCTGGAAGTCGATTTTGTCACGTCAATACAATCATTGGGTTTTTCTGGGTGACAATCTTTACCCGGAAAAAGACACATTGAACTCGCTTCAAAGTGCCTATTCTGAATTGTCAAAAGTCGAGCCCTTGTCGAAGCTGAGGAACATGGTTTCGGTCTCGGCAACCTGGGATGATCACGATTTTGGTGCCGACAATGCCGATTCCTCGCTCCCGTTTCGAAGCGAATCGCAGCAACTTTTCAGGAGTTTCTGGACACAGGATTATGCAACTCCTGCCAACGGCGTTTACTCTTCGCGCACGTTTGAACATCAGGGCCGGACAATTCATCTCATTTTGCTGGATCTGAGATTCAACAGAACTCCATACGCGCAACCTGCAAAAACTGTTTCACTTGGAACCAACGGGCCTGAATCTTCAAATTCTCAGCTTCCACAGCTGCTGGGTGAAGAGCAATGGCAGTGGTTCGAAGCAGAAATGGAAAAGCCAGCGGACCTCAAAATTGTCGGTTCCAGTATCCAGGTGCTGTCGTTTGAGCATCATTTTGAAAAATGGAAAAATTATTCGGAAGAGTATGAACGACTCATGACTTTGGTGGGGAGAATCTCTTCTCCAACGATATTCCTCTCGGGGGATCGTCATCTTCACGAGATCAGCAAAAATCAGCTCGTGAGTGGTCGCACTTTGTATGATTTCACCTCGAGTGGTCTGAACAAAGCCGAAGGGTTGTCTCGCTTTGAGCGAAACCGGCTGAGAATGGAACGTTGCCTGGATGATGGTTTTGGCGAATTGCGGGTCCGCTGGGATGGTGGCAATCCTGTCGTTGTCATGCAAATGGTCGATGACAGGGGCAATATCCGGTTTTCCATGTCAGATACACTTGTTTGACGTTCTTCGTTTGAATCCCTGAAATAAATGTCGGAATCTGGAATTGGAGTTCAATGCCGGTGTTGTGATCCACCGTTTTACGGTGAGAAAATGCCTGGCATATGTAAACGCGTATTCTGACATTGTGAGTGTTGCTTTGAATTTTGTTGCTCAAAAGTTCATTGTTGCTCTTGGTCTGGCGTTGCAAGTTTTGTGCAGCCCCGCTTTTGCTGATGGAAAAGCGAAATCGAAGGCGGGCAAGAATGGTCTCAAATCGACCATCAAGAAAGAGACGGGTCCGGAAGCGACGGCAGTCCCAAAATCCTTTGAGCGGGACCAAACCCAGAAACTCCAGTTTGAGCCTTCGCTGTTGGGCAGTCCTGAAGATGTGTCCAGCTCACCATACGTTGACGATGCCAAAGCCAAGGTTCTGAGAGAAGCAATAGCCAAAAAGCAAAGAGAAATCGATCGACTGATGGGTCTCCTTGAGGCCGGAAGGCAGATGCTTGCCGAAGCCGGCGACAATCGAAGCGCTCAATTGAAAATCAGTGGCAGTTTGTCGCTGCTGGAAACTCAGATTCAAAGATTGAAGGTTGAAATTGACGTCTTGTCGGGCGGAATTTCTTCGCAAGCAGACAACAACTCTGCTTCTGGTTCTGCAGAGGCGACGGCCGGTCCTGCGGCAGAATCAACTCCAAACACGGTCAGCAGCCCGACGCCGAGTTCCGGCATTGAGCCGGCTTCCAATCCGGATGCTGATTACACCATTGAATTCAGTGGTGACTCTGGCGGCGGTTCAAATGCTCCAGGAGCCAAGGGTAACAAATAGATGAATCACTACCTGGCAATTGAGTGATGACGTAGAAAGGGAAGACCAAAGATATGTCGAGCAGACGAAGAAAGTTACGGAATTTGTGGTTGAATTCCCGATTTCAGGGACGCTACATCAGGGCTCTTGTTGGCTCTTCGTTCGTTGTCATGCTTGGCTATGGCTTCGTCTTTTATAAGCATATCAAAGAAAACTACGACACATTGGTCAAGCTTTCGCCGGTGACGGATGAAGTCAAAAGTGAGCTTTACCGCGAATTGAATCAGATTGTATTGTACCTCAGCGGATTCAGTTTGTTGTTTCTTCTTTCTGTCGCGCTGATCGGTTTGGTTTATTCGCACCGAGTCGCAGGTCCGCTTTTCAAGATTAAAGTCGTTTGTAAAGACATTTGCGATGGCAACCTGTCGGCCCGGATTGCTCTTCGGCCTAATGACGAATTCAGGGATGTTGCCGAGCAACTCAACCAGCTCATCGATATTCTGCAACAAAAGAAATCCTGAGAGAAATTCTGACATAATTTTAGAGGCTGGTTGAGAAGAAGTTCCAACCAGCCTCTTGTGTTTAGCGGGTGATCAGTTGTCGTTGTTCAAGTGATCGCGCGGGCAAGCCAGTGACCGAAGCGTCATTGAGATTCACAACTATTTGAGAACCTTCTGTGTTGTTTTGTCCTCGCAGAACAATCTGATAGGTCATGCCCTCTGGCCCGCTTCTGCCGCAGATGGCTGAGATTTCGGTTTTTCGGCGTTCATGCATGTTTTTGCGAATCCCGGCCAATTCTGCGTTCTGCCAGTCTTCAAACGATTGCAGCGGATCGGAACAGAAAACCAGACGACCCAATTGAGCGTTGAGTGTCGCAAGCAAATGTCGCTCGCTTCGGCTCATTTGCTGTTGATGTTCGCGCAAGATGACAACATCCGGGTCGTTGCCAAAGCAAACTCCATCCAGGCCCGACCGGGTGATGGTGTTGACCAACGTTCCACGTGTCGAAACTTTTTCGCGGCTAGTGGCAGCTCCCATCTCGGAGTTTTCCCATGTTTCGCAAACGTCGGCGCCAATGCGCGAATAATGGCAGCGACCATATGCCGAGCTCAGGGTTGCGCCGCAGGAAAGCAGTTTGGCACCATGTTTTCTGCACTCATCATAAAGAAATTGATGTGCGCGAGCAGCCCTCTGGGAGCGGGTCAACGCACCAGATGGAATTCGGGCGCTTGCGTAAAGAAAATCGGCCTTCAGGAAGCTGCATCCCCATTCCTGAAAGTACGTGCGAAAAACCTCGCTGAGATGTGCACGGAATTCCTGATTTTCAGTGTCGAGTGCAAAAAACAAACCGCCCCACAAGGGGTGATTTCCGCACACCACGGGTTGGCCGGTTTTATCTTTCAAAACCCATTCCGGATGAAGTTTGACGATGTTTGAATGTTCAAGAGCGATAAACGGAGCGCACCAGATTCCCCGCTCAAGTCCTTTTGCCTTCGCATTGGCAAAAAGTGGTTTAAGTCCGTTCGGAAAACCAGCGGAGGGTTTTAGCCAATCTCCAACAGCAGCTTGGTATCCATCGTCGATTTGAAAGATTCCGTAGCCGTGCTCCGGTTTGATTCCATCAAGGTCTGACGACAAAATTTCTTCGCTGATTTTGTTGTAGTGGTGATACCAGCTGGTGTAGCCGGTCACAGGATTCAACTGCGAGTTGAACTCTTCTTGCGTTTGATTCCGGGTGACACGCTCATGCTGGCGGATGAGTTTCATCCAAAGTGATTGCACGGTGGAGAGGTTCGGCAGGAATGTGCTGCCCGGATCAGCCAACATCCAGCTGCCAAGCAACATGTCCTCATACCCCGCATCTTTTGGTGAGCGGATACGCGACAAATCGGCTCCCTCGCATTCCAATGCGATGTCGAGATTCTGGTCGGTGAGGTCGATCTCGAAAACACTCGAAAAAAGATCTTCATCCAACGCGCCATAAAACGCATTGTGAGCAGTTCCCTCGAGTGTGGTGTAGGTGAATGACCAGCTGTGGAAGTGGCCCGGAAGACTCGAATAACGATAGATTCCGGAATCACCAAAAACCTCTCGTTCGGGAAAAGATTCCGGCAAGAGAGTCTGGTTTTTCGCCAGCATTGGTGATTCTGACCAACATTGGTATCCGTTGGCCATGGCCGACTCAGAATTCTGGTGAAGTTTGAATCCGCACAGGCGCAACCAGCGGAATGGCCACATAAACGGACCAGAATTTCCCATCACCCTGAAGCGCAGTGAGTATTGATTGTAGGCCCGCAACCCAAGCGCCGCGAGATTTTCCTTCTTGAGTGTGAAAGTGGCCAGTCCTTGTTGACCTGGTAATTCCAGGTGGGCTTCGTATTCATTGGGACTGCGTTGCCTGAAGCGCGCCGCGCGGTTGAAGTGCTGTTGATTTTCGAAGGTTGCTTCAAGGAATAAATGGGTCATTTTCCTGCTCCCATGGTGAGACCGCGGATAAAATGTTTTTGCAAAAAAGCAAACATTAAAACGGGTGGGACTGCAGCAATCACGGCGCCTGCGCTTTGCAGATGATAACTGGCAATCCACTGTCCCTTCAGGTTTTGAAGCCCCGATGTGATGGGCTTCAAATCATCGCTTTGAATCAAAATCAAAGACCAAAGGTAGTCGTTCCAAATCCAAGTGAAA
>JBDLRR010000175.1:0-3353 GCA_039799985.1 Pseudomonadota bacterium
CAGCAAGTCCTCAGGAGCTGCAATGGCCAGTCGCGAAACGGATCTCTATCAGAAACTGAGTTCACCTTTTGCCAATCTTGTGTTTGCGTTTTTCGCGTTCCCGTTCGCCTTGCGCCGGGAACGTCAGGCGGATACATATATTGGCATCGTCGCGTGCCTGCTGATCGCAGCTGTTTTTTGGGGCAGTGCTGCGGCGATGAGGGCAATTGCTGCAAGTGGTTCGTTGCCTGGCTACATTGCTGCCTGGGGACCCACTTTTTTGTTTTTGATTTTTGGGATTGTGCTTATTTTGCGGGTTGATCGGAGAAGTTGATGAAGGATCTGCATTCTATCTTGAAGGCGGTTTCGCGTGGAAAGATGGAAATTCCCCGGGCCGAGGCGTTGATTCAGGAACTTTTTGAGGCAACTGTTGAACGTGGGGTCGGAGAATCTGCCCCCGCCTCTTCTTCACGTCAACGCAGCCGCTCTGCTCACCCAGCGGAACGCGTAAAATCCAAAGCGAAGCGTTCGAAGTCTTCGATTGATACCGCTTTGGCGAGCCTGGGCGAAAAAATTGGTTTTGATGCCCTGCTCAGAAAATCACGTGAATTGGGGCGCAAGGTGGAATTCAAGCCTGCGGATACAGGTTTTGAGTGCAAACTTTCCATCTTCAGTTCGGTCGTTGTTGACTCCGATACCCAGGCGGAGGCCAATTCCATCTCGGGTTCTCAATGGCGGGAAGCAGCCTTTAGCGACGCGTCTGAGGTTCGCAAAAACCATTTCACCTTGTCTCAGGTGAGTGGGCTTGTTTGTCAGCGATCCAATTTTTCTTCGAATGAATTTGGATTGGCTCGACTCTCGAAATTGTCAGTCCGGGAATCCAGATTTGAAAACAACCGGGTTTCTCGGAGCCAACTGACGGACGTTGCCATTTCCGAAGCTGATTTCACCCACAACAGGGTTTTACGTTCGAATTTCACAGGCGTCGTTCTGAATGCGAGTCGGCTTGCGCATTCTGTCTTCTCGTCGTGCGAGCTGAGCGAGTGTGAATTCGACCAGTCTGACATTCAGGGGCTGCGTTTCGAGGACTGTGTCTTCACGGAGTGTCGTTTCAGCAATTGCGAGATCGTCAGTTCCGATTCAAAGATTGTCAGTGGTCTGAAGGCACACGGGGTGGTCTTTGATGGCCTCAAGTCCTTGGAAGATCTGCTTTTGTCTCTTGAACCAACTGAAAATAAAAAAGACCATTCTCCTGATTCCGGGCACAACCCATCGCCTGTCGGCTCACGTGGCAGGCGGCAACGGCATCCGCGGCATTGATTCTTTTGGCGCCTTAAGTAATGAGTTCCCATTCTCAAGAAAGGAATCCTGCATATGACGATTCGAGTAGGTATCAATGGTTTTGGTCGAATTGGCCGCTGCGTTGCTCGCGCCCTTCAAACTCAAAAGGATATTGAGCTGGTTCTTATCAATGACCTGACCAACGCAGCCACTTTGGCTCATCTCTTCAAGTATGATTCCGTTCATGGAACCGTTGCCGCCCAGGTCGAGGCGCGTGAAAATGCACTTGTGGTTGGTGGTAAATCGATTCAGGTTACAGCCATCAGCAACCCCGCTGAAATTCCATGGGGTCAAAACAAAGTTGACGTGGTTTTGGAATGCACGGGCCGTTTCACCAAGGGCGAAGAAGTTGCAACCCATATTCGTGCTGGTGCCCGCAAGGTTATTTTAAGTGCGCCAGGCAAAGCCGTCGACAAGACGATTGTCATTGGTGTGAATGATGGCGAGTACAACATCAATGAGCACAATGTATTGAGCAATGGTTCGTGCACGACCAACTGTCTTGCTCCGGTTGCACTGACCATCAATGAAGCATTCGGCATCCGTAAGGGTCTGATGACGACAATCCATTCCTATACAAACGACCAGCGTATTCTCGATCTTCCTCACTCAGACCTCCGCCGTGCGCGTGCAGCTGCGCTGAGCATGATCCCAACGAGCACAGGTGCAGCCAAGGCAATTTCCGAGGTCATCCCTTCGCTCAAAGGCAAGTTGAACGGTATCGCCGTTCGAGTTCCAACGCCCAACGTTTCGCTTGTTGACGTGACTTTTGAAGTCGAGAAATCTGTGACAGCCGAGCAGGTCAATGCAGTGCTGAAGTCTGCTGCTGAAGGTCGGCTCAAGGGCATTCTTGGCTACAGCACCGAGCCGCTGGTCAGCTGCGATTTCAACGGAAGCTCTTTCTCAAGTGTTGTTGATGCCGAGTACACAACGGTCATTGGCGACAACATGGTCAAGATTCTCTCCTGGTACGACAACGAGATGGGCTTCAGCAACCGCATGATCGACCTGACCCGACTTGTTGCAACAGGCAAACGCTGAGCACGACGCTTTCAGACCCTTCATGACAAAAACGACGCTTCGTTCGCGAAGCGTCGTTTTTTTTATGGACTCGGATTTAGAACCCTTGCGCGTCCGTACCAAAAACGACGGTCGTTGCACCGCTCCATGGCTGATTGGGCAAGCCTTTGCAGAAAAGTCTCATAGCTGTAGCCGGCCGCGGCCGCCATTCTTGGCAGAACACTATAGTAGTAGGAGAGACCAGCCAGAGGGTTTGCTTCAAGCAGCATGGGAGTGCCCGCGTCATCCAGCTTCCAGTCGAAGCGTGTAAAGTCTTCCAAGCCGATTCGCTGTTGCAATACCCTCATTCCATTTTCGACGGTTTCTTTGACTGTGATTGGCAATTCAGGAAAGGTGACCTTTTCTCCCATCTCCTCTTTGCTCTTGTTGGCCAGGCCATAGACTCCATCGGCAACTTCGATTTGAGCAATCGGCAGCATTTCGCAATCAGCGTGTCCCAAGAATGCCGAGGTGAGTTCGATGCCCTCAAGAAGTTCCTCCAGAATGATTCCATCGGGAAACTCTTCAAGCATGTCTCTGCATGTTTGACGTGTTTTTTCTGGTGACTCGGAAATTGAATGGGCGACGTCGATTCCCATACCCGAACCCTCGCAATCGGGTTTTATGAAAAGTCGTCTGCGCAAAAAGGCATCCGTCAGTGCGAGGATGTCTTGTTCGTTTTGAACAACTCGAAAATCGGTGGTCGGTACTCCATGGTGTCGGCAAAGAATCTTGAAAGTGCTTTTCCTCATCGCCACACATTGAGCATAGGGATGACTGCCAATATACGGAATACCGGAAAGTTCACAGAGCGAAGGTATCCATGCTTCACGTGAAAGACTTCCCCAGCCTTCAACAAGGGTATGAATCAAATCGAGCTCGTGATGCTCGTTGCTCCATCGATTGAGGAAAGTTTTATCCAGCGGCAATTCAATCACCCGATGTCCTAGCTGAGACCACGTCTTGGAAATCCG